>DATMYT010000685.1:0-5666 GCA_035560855.1 Negativicutes bacterium
AATGAAGAGTAATAATATGCGATGAACTTCATAATGAGTTAAGCGATGAAGGGCCAAAGTCTTTGCACTTCCCACAGAGAGCCGGCAGCGGTGAAAACCGGCGGAAATTTTGCAGAGGCGTAGCCAACCTGGAGCTGTGGAAGAAGGATGCATCCCATCCTGAAATCCGACGTATTCCCAACGATATCGGGACGAGAGGGCCTACGGGCTAAATCTGGGTGGTACCACGGGACAGTTAAGTTCCCGTCCGAGCAATCGGGCGGGAACTTTTTTATTTTCATCGCAATATTGCATTGTTAAATTTGAAGGGGGATTTCTCATGAGTGACAAAACAATTGCCGTAAAACAGGAACTGCTCAAATTATTGGACCAGGACTATCAACAAACCCCTGAGCAACTAGCCCGACAGCTACGAGTCGAGCCTGCGCAAATTACGAAATGGATGCAGGAACTTGAATCTGACAGAATCATAGTCAAGTGCCAACCCATTATTAACTGGGAAAAGGCTGGCCTTGACGACGTCTCCGCCCTCATCGAAGTCAAGATTACACCGCAACGGGAAGTCGGATTCGATGCGCTTGCCGCCCGGATCTACCGTTTTCCGGAGGTTCGCAGCCTCTATCTCATGTCCGGCGCTTATGATTTGGCAGTAACGGTTGAAGGAACCAACCTCAAGGAAGTCGCTCAATTCGTTTCCACCAAATTGGCCACTATAGACGGGGTTGTCAGCACCACCACGCATTTTGTGCTAAAAAAATACAAAGAAGAAGGCGTCATTATTGATGATGAGGAAGCTGACCGACGCCTGCTGGTGACGCCATGAACTGGTCTGAACGAGTTTCGCCCCTCGTCCGATCGATACCGCCCTCAGGCATTCGACGTTTTTTTGACATCGTCGCCGAAATGAGCGGCGTCATTTCTCTTGGCGTCGGCGAACCGGATTTCGTAACGCCCTGGCACATCCGGGAAAGTTGCGTGCATGGACTGCAACGCGGTTATACTTCCTACACGTCGAACTACGGCCTCTTAGAGTTGCGCCAGGAAATCACTCAAATGATCGAAACCGATTATGGGGTTTCCTACAATCCAAAATGCGAAGCGCTAGTCACGGTGGGAGTCAGTGAAGCATTGGATCTTGCGATGCGCGCCATTTTGTCCCCCGGCGATGAAGTGTTGGTGCCGGAACCCTGCTATGTTTCCTACCAAGCCTGCGTCACGTTGGCCGGCGGTATCCCTGTCAGCGTTTGCTGCACCCGGGAACACGAATTCCGCGTTACCGTCGATCAATTGGCTGCTGCATTAACGCCCCGCACCAAAGCCTTGCTGATCGGGTATCCGAACAACCCAACCGGCGCCGTGATGTCGCGGGAAGATCTATCCGCCATCGCACAGTTTGCCGAGAAACATGATCTCATTGTGATTTCCGATGAAATATACGCCAATCTAACGTATGACGGTGAACATACTTGTTTTGCATCGCTACCAGGAATGCGCGACCGCACGATCCTGCTCAACGGTTTCTCCAAAGCCTATGCGATGACTGGCTGGCGCATCGGCTATGCGTTGAGCAACGAAGATTTTATTGCCGCCATGACCAAAATTCATCAGTTCACAATGCTTTGCGCTCCAATAACTGCACAAATCGCTGCGGTGGAGGCACTGCAGCAGGGACGCCCAAGTCGTGACCGAATGGTCGCTGAATACGATAAACGGCGGCGGATGATGGTTGAAGGTTTCCGCAACATGGGATTGAATTGTTTTGAACCGAAAGGTGCTTTTTATGTCTTCCCCTCCATTCAAAACACCGGACTCACTTCGCTAGAATTTGCCGAAAAACTATTGCAGGAGGAAAAAGTTGCTCTGGTGCCCGGAGATGCTTTTGGCGCTTGCGGAGAGGGATATGTTCGTTGTTCCTATGCATCTTCCTCTAAGAATCTTACCGAAGCTCTCGACCGCATCGGGAGGTTTGTAAAACCTCTACTGAAATAATGGATCATTTATTACACGGTAAATCTTTTTACCACATCCTGCATTTGTTGCGCCAACCCGTCCAACGACCGGCCTGATCCTGCCATTTGTTGGAGAGATGCGGCTTGCTGTTGAACTGCGGCTGAAATCGCCTGCGTCCTGCTGGCGGTTTCACCGCTTTTTTCTTCCACTCTCTTTACAGCCGCCATGACATTTAGCCCGCCCACCGACAGCTCTTCGACCGTCTGAGAGATGCCCCGCATCCGATTCGCCACTTGACCGACGCCTTGGGCAATCTTAGCGAATTCCATTCCAGCGGTCCCCACCAGTTCCGTGCCTGTCACCACGCCCGATCGCCCGGCTTGGACATAAGAAACCATTGCCAAGAGATCCAGGCGATTGGTTTGAATCATCGCATGAACATCCTTAGCAGATTTCGCCGACTGCGCTGCCAGCTTGTTGACCTCCTCGGCCACCACGGCAAACCCTCTGCCGGCATCTCCGGCTCGGGCGGCTTCAATGGCCGCATTCAGCGCCAACAGATGCGTCTGTTCGGCAATCCCGTTAATAATAGCAACGAATTCAGCAATTTGGTCGGACCCTGCAGAAAGTTTCGACATAGCAATTCCGATATTTTCAGTTGAGTCGCTGATTGTATGCATCTGGGCGATAGCTTTGTCAATCACGGCTTGCCCTGCCTGAATCGACCCCTCCGTGGCCTGTGCCACCGTTGCTGCGCCTGTGGCATGTGCGGCAACTTGTTCAATGTGTGCTGCGATTTCTTCCATCTGTTTTCTTACGGAGTCGGCTTCTCTAAATATGGCCTCGGTTCGTTCCGCCACTTCCGTCATATTCTCAGTAATATGGGTCGCTGCCTCGGCGGAACCCTCGGTAGCTACTGAGAATTCAGCGCAGGCTCCCGTAACTTTCCCCGCCGACTCCATCACTTGGCGAACCAAATGATGCAAGCTTTGATTCATGCCATGAATGGCCTGCACAATCTGACCAATTTCATCATTTTCCCGATACTCCAGTCCTTTCATCCGCAGATCGCCGGCGGCGATTTCGCGAGCCATCCGGGTTACGCTCCCCAAGGGATAAGAAATGCGCCGCCACAACCAGATCGACAGCCCCGTAGCCAAAATCACAACCGCCACATTGCCACCAATGATGAGCTGCTGAGTTTCGTTTGCTATCCGGGCATTTTCTTCCGTACGCTGAACCATACGTCCACGAAGAAATCTCACATAGGCGTTAATCTCTTGTTCCGCCGTCGTGGCCAATTTTTCCAGCGGTATCTCTGCTATGCTTGCAACCGGTCCATTCTTCTCCTGCCGATTTTTCACCACATGCATTGCAGCCAGGTGCCAGGCGTCAACGCTCAGACGAATCTTCGCCAGCCCCTCCTTGCCTTCCGGCGTGATCAGTTCTCTATCCAAGCTGGTAAATACAGCTTCCATGTTCACTTTGGATTCCTCGAAATCCTGCCGAAACTTATCGTTTCCTGACGCCGCGTACTGTTGCAGCAACGCCGACTGTCTGGCAAGTTCGACATCGGTGGAATAGACCTTGAAAATCAGGGACGCATTCCTGTCTATCACATTATGGTACCCGGTGGCTACCTGCTGGGACTTCACGTACGAATAAACATTTAGCACCGTGAAAACAGCAACAACGAGCATACAGATCCCCAGAATTTTCGCCCCGATCGATTGTCGCAATAGCTAATTCCCCTCCAACATTTTTTACACGTTATATAGCCTTTTTCTTTTCTATCTTACCGTGTATATGTTTTGGAGTTGTTAAGCTTACGTTATATTTTTGTAACAAACAACAGGAACCTCTCCGCTAGTGGAGAGGTTCCTGTTGTTTTCAGCGATTCAGACTCGGAATCTTTACACGCGGAACTTGGTCATCGCATGTTGCAAGTCGGTAGCCAGCTTAGCCAGCGCTTGACTTGACGAAGCAATTTCTTCCGTCGAAGCCGACTGTTCTTCGGTAGCCGCCGACACACTTTGAGCTTCCGCCGAAGACGCCCGGCTGATTTTTTCCACATCCCGGATTGAATGCACGATGCGTTCGCTGCCAGTGGCGACTTCACTTAACGCCGTGGAGATCTGATTCACTTGTTGCGATAGATCCTTGACCAGCTTACCTATTTCGCCGAAGCCGGCGCCGGCATTGTTGACAAGTGAAATTCCCTGCTCAATATCGTGAATTGTGGAATCTACCACGCCGACCACATTCTTGATGTTGGCATCGTTCTTGCTAATCAATTGGGTGATCTGAGTTGCCGCCTGCTCAGACTGCTCCGCCAATTTCCGCACTTCCTCGGCCACCACGGCGAACCCTCGACCGGCCTCGCCAGCCCGAGCCGCTTCAATCGCTGCATTCAGCGCCAATAGGTTTGTCTGTCCGGCGATACTGGAAATCAAGCCGACAATCTCGGCAATCTGACGAGACCCCGTCTCCAGGTTACCTGCCGCTGCCTTGGCCTTTTTCGAGCCTTCACCAACGCTGCCCATCTGCGCCACCGCCGAATCAACCGCTGTCTGCCCAGAGGCCGTTGCTGCGGAAGTCTTGCCTGCCACTCCGGCCATATCCTGCGCCGTTGCCGCCACTTCCTCAATCGTTGCCGAAATCTCTTCGACCACCGCCGAAGTCTCGTTCACCGCAGTAACCTGACGCTCCGATCCCTCCGCCATCTGTGTAATCGAACCGGCAACTTGGTTGGAGGCATCGGCCGACTGTTGCGCGCTGGCTGTCAATTCCTCGCTGGAAGCCGCCAGATGTTCAGCTGACTGTGACACTTGCTTAATCAGAGCACGAAGATTACGGACCATCTTGTCGAACGCATGCGATATTTCGCCAAATTCATCCTTCCGATCCAGAAATGCTTTCTCGATATCCCGGTCGAAACGCCCTTCAGCCAGCTCGTCCACCCGTCCCCGAAGAGCCAGCAACGGTCGTGTGATGCCACGTGTCAGAAAAATGCTGATGAAAATACCTATGCCAAGTGAAACCAACGTAAGAATCAGCACCAATCTTTCCACCGCCAACGCATTGGACTGCAACTTGGCCAACCTTTCATCATTCGTTTTATTCGCTTCGGCCTGAATCGCATCTATCCCTTTCGAAATCGTTTCCGTGAACGGACGCAGATCATTGCCCAGACTGACGAAACCGGCATCTAATCTACGCAGCGTTGCCATATCAACATTGGGAGATTTTTTTTCCAGATGATATGCCTTTACTGCTGGAAACAAGCGTGTTTCCAATCCCTCGCGATATTTTTTGATCGCTTCGATGATCTTGTCAGTTTCTGCCTTTACTTCGGCCTTAACTGTTTTGGTTTTTACCGTTTCAGCAGCTTTCAGTGCGGCGTCAAACCGTTCCATAGTCGTTTTGGCGAACGTCTCGTCTCCATACAACATATACCCGCGAGCAGCCAATACACCATTGATATAATTATCCTTCGCGGTCGTCGCCGCATCGCTACGCTGGCTGGCCCGATCAAGCTCCGCCAGTTGCGTTCGTGTGTCAGACGACGAATAATAGGAATATCCCCCCATAACAAACATGATCGCCAATACGATCCCAAAACCTAGAGCGTTTTTTGCTCCCACTTTCATTTTTCTCACACCTTATCCTTTATTACTTCTCCATTTGTTGTTTATTGAACTCAGCAACAATAGGTT
>DATMYT010000686.1:0-11331 GCA_035560855.1 Negativicutes bacterium
CTGTTAACCGAAAATTAATATTCTTTGGTGGTGATCACCACCAAAGAATATTAATTTTCGGTTAACAGCCTTGCGCAATGATTCATCATCGCGGACAATTAAGACAGCTGAATACTACTTTGAAAGGGGCCTCTCAACTTGGATATAAGAAAAAAAGTGTTGTTTCTTTGCACCCACAATTCAGCCCGATCCCAAATGGCGGAAAGCCTAATGAACGTCATGATGGGAGACCTGTATGACGCACTTAGCGCAGGGATCGAACCGGGACGACTAAACCCTTATGTTATTAAGGCAATGGCTGAAGTAGATATTGACATCTCCACAAATCGGGCAAAAAGCATTGATGAATTTACCAACCAAGAATTTGATTTTGTTGTGACAGTGTGCGACAAGGCGGGTGAGGCCTGCCCGTGGTTTCCCGGCGCAAAAAAGACACTGCATCAAGCATTCCCCGATCCTTCAACATTCACCGGCACGGACGAAGAGATCATAGAACAGGTGCGGCAGGTCCGAGACCAAATTCGCGACTGGCTCGTGGAAACTTTTCCCTGTTAAATCAAAACGATCAACGTGTCAAAGCCAAGGCGGAAGAAACCACGGCAGCCGATTCACTCTCCATTGTAGCTCACCTCCAGGAAACACCTCGTGTACTTCTCATGGGAAACCAAACTTATCACAGCAATGTGACCCGTATGTAACAAAAGTGTGAACTCTTTCATTTGGTGAGAGTTCACACTTTTGTTACATTTGCTTCACACTCTGGCAATATTTCGACGCTACAATAAACAGTAAGACACTTTACGTGTTCACATTTTATTAACAAGGAGGACTCAGCCGTGTCGAAGTTGAAAGTCTTCATAATTTCAATTCTGGTTCTTGCATCAGCTATCGCCGGTTGCGGACCGAGCGAATCCCCGCAAGTTACACCTGCACCGGCTGCAGAGTCAGATACCATTACCGCAGCGGTTCAGTCTGCCATTAAATCTTTCTTATCCAACGATTTCGCGTCCGCGCAAAAAAATATGCGGCTACTTCCCGCCGACCAGAAAGACCCCAAAACGCAGCTCATGTTCGCGGATTTTTCACTTCATTTAAACAGGCGCCTTGCTCTGGAAGCGAAAGATACTGGACTGAACGCCCCCTCTCCTTTCATCTCTGTTTCCAATGTCCGAGCCGCAGAAACATCAGGCATGTTGGCTGATGTAGGCATCCGGGCTGCGACCGGACTGGAGCCGTTGACCCTAACCGTAAAAGCAACTCTTGTATCCGGTTCCTGGATGATCGATTTTGCTCCATTTATGTTGGCGCTAATAGATTCATTGGGTGAAGAATAGCGATGAATAAAATAAGGAAGGGCTGTATATGCGTTTAGACTGGCTAAAAAACAGGAAAAATCCATGGTTGGTTGCCGTGTCGGTTTTATTATTTTTAGCGTTGGGCTGGCTTCTTTATGCAAAAGGACCTTTAGGCCCGACCAAGGTCACCGTTGCCAAGGCGCAGAAGCAATCCTTCAATGCCGGGGTCTTCGGCATTGGCACCGTTGACGCACGTTTGACCTATTCCATTGGTCCCACTCAGGCTGGTCGTGTATTTAAAGTATTTGCTGACCAAGGGGACAAAGTAGCCGCCGGAAAAGTGCTCGGCGAGATGGACCCCGTTGATCTGGAGCAAAAAATTAACAGCGCCGCTGCTTCTGTAGCAAAGTCTCAAAGCGCCCTAATGGCTTCTGAAGCCCAAGTCCGGGACGCAGCCAGCCGCAACCAGTTAGCCCGAACGAGTGCCAGCCGCTATAATTCTCTGTTTAAATCCAATGCCATCAGCCAGGAAACGGCTGATGTAAAGAACAATGAAGCGAATGCAGCGCAGTCCACGTATGAGGCAGCCCTCGCTTCCACGGAATCCGCCCGGGGCGAAGTAACACGGGCCACAGCCGAATATGCCGCCCTCATCAGTCAACGCAACAATTTGCAGCTCGTCAGTCCGGTTGACGGCCTCGTCGTCTCCCGTGATGCTGAGCCCGGCGCCACCGTTGTAGCCGGTCAATCCGTTTTTCGTCTGGTCGACCCCTCCACCGTCTGGATTCGAACCCGTATCGATCAGGCCCGTTTTCATGGAATTTCTGTCGGACAACCAGCCGGTATCGTTCTAAGATCCCGACCAGACAAACGTTTGCCCGGCAAAGTAGCTCGTCTGGAAGTCCAGGCCGACAGCGTCACCGAAGAACGCTTCGTCGATGTTGTTTTCAATGAAGCACCCGGCGCTTTGCCTCTGGGTGAACTAGCCGAAGTGACCATCGACTTCCCGGAAATTTCGGATGCGGTCGTGGTACCGGCTGCAGCAATAAAAAAACAAGGAAAACAAAGCGGCGTCTGGATGGTAGAAAGTGGCCGCTTGCGGTTTCAGCCAATCGATATCGGCGCTCAGTCACTTGACGGAAAAGTCCAGATCCTCAAAGGCCTCAGCCCCGAAGATACTGTGGTGGTTTACAGTCAGCAGTTACTCAGCGAAGGTATGAAAGTTCGAGTTGAGAAGCAGCCATGATTAATCTGGCGTTTAAGGAAATTTCCTATAGTTGGGTCCGTTATGTGCTGACTGCCGCCGGTCTGGGACTGCTCATCGGAGTGACCCTGACCATGACCGGATTGGTCCGTGGCATGATGGACGACGCCGTCGCCCTGATCCGGGGCACACATGCCGATCTCTGGGTGGTACAGGACGACACAATGGGGCCTTATGCTGAATCTTCGACCCTCTATGATGATGTCTCCCGTAACATCTCCGGACTCCCCGGAGTTGCCGAGGCCAGTAATGTTGCCTATCTCACTGTGCAAGTCCGGCACGCCGGCAAGGATATTCGGGCCCAGGTAGCAGGTTTTGAAAAGAACAAACCCGGCGAACCTCCCTATTTGGTGTCAGGTCGGCCAATTTTACAGTCTCGTTACGAAGCCATTGCCGACATCAAGTCGGGGTTTCGCCTCGGCGACAAAATCGGTATTCGCCGCACTGAGCTTACAGTAGTGGGCTTAACCAAGGGCATGGTATCCTCTGGCGGCGATCCTGTTGTCTTTGTTACCATGAAGGATGCACAGGATATCCAGTTTCAAAAAGACAACACCACTATCTATAATGAGCGCAATCGTCTCAGCGCGAACCCTAAACTGAATCGACCCGGCTCTCCCGGCTTGCTCCAAGCAGTAACGGATTCTCAACAGTCCAACCAAAAAGTCAACGCTGTTCTTGTCCGACTCACCCCCGGCTTTGATCCGGACACGGTTGCGGAAACGATTCGGCGCTGGAAACACTTTGAGGTTTATACTTATGAACAAATGCGGCAAATCCTTCAGGAGCGAGTCATCATCAATGCACTGCGCCAACTGGGGATGTTCATGGTGATTCTCGCTATCGTCAGCACCGCTATCATTGCACTCATTATCTACAACATGACGATGGGTAAAATCAGGGAAATCGCCGTTCTCAAGCTGATCGGCGCCAAAAACAAAACCATCATTTCCATGATACTGCAACAAGCCTGGGGGCTCGGCATCATTGGATACATAGTTGGCAATGCAACAGCGACAACCTTGGCGCCGCTGTTCCCCAAACGAGTCGAGCTACTGGTTTTTGACAGTTTTGTTGCTTTCCTCATCATTTTGCTGATCTGTTCGCTAGCAAGCCTTGTGGCGATCCGCGCCGCATTGAAAGTCCAGCCAGCATCAGCAATAGGAGGGTAACATGGAAGCCATTCGCATGGACAATCTGGTCAAAACCTATGGATCTGGCTCGACTGCGGTTCACGCCATCAAGAACGTGTCCCTCTACGTTAATCCTGGGGAAGTAGTCGGCTTGCTCGGTCCAAGCGGATCAGGCAAGACAACTTTGTTACAGTGCTTGGGGGCTGTTATCGACCCAACGGCAGGCCGGATAGAATTAAATGGAGAAACAATCTTTGATAATGGCTGGAAACTCAGCGATCTCAGAGCACTCAGGCGTGATAAAATTGGATTTGTTTTTCAGGCGGCCTACCTGATTCCGTTTTTGTCGGTTCTGGACAATGTAGCCCTGTTGCCCATGCTTGCCGAACAATCCAATGCAATGGCCCGCAAACGGGCTATGGAGTTGCTAACTATTCTCGAAGTGGAACACAGGGCGCACGCCAAACCATCCGAGTTATCAGGCGGAGAGCAACAGCGGGTTGCAATTGCCCGGGCGATGGCGAATCAGCCTCCTTTTATTTTAGCGGATGAACCAACAGCCCCCCTGGACAGCGAGCGTTCCCTAATCGTTATGAAGCTACTCGCCCGCCTGGCCCAGGAATACAATACCGCCATCATGGTAGTTACCCATGACGACATTATCATTCCCCGCTTCAAGCGCCTTTACCGACTTCGGGATGGCGTAGCTCACGAAGAAGCAGGTCAGGGTTTACCATTTCCCGACTAAAAACTTTTACGATTTCACAGATTCGTTACAAATAAGACACGGTTTCTTAAAACTTTCCCTCTATAATAAAAATCAGCAGAACAACATCACTGCAAAAACAACATACACATCACATAATAAGGGGGAAATTACAATGAAAAAGAAATCACTATTAATCGCAGGAGTTGCGGCACTGATTCTCTCCATGGCTTCGGTCTCGATGGCAGGGCCAATGGGCGGCATGGGCGGCGGTATGATGGGCCGTGGCGGCATGGGCATGGGTCCGGGACTACAGGGACAAACCACCCCGCTGACCGATCAGCAACTGGCGGATTGGAAAGTCTGGCAGGAGAAAAACCTACAACTGCGCAAGGAATATATCGGTAATCTGGTGAAATCCGGTGCTCTGACGCAAGACCAGGCTGATGCTCGCGTGAAAGCAATGGAAGCCAGTTTCGCCTTCCGAGCCAAGAATGGCTTTGTCGCTCCGGGTGCAATGTCCGGCGCAAAATTGACGGACGAGCAGAAAGCCGACATGAAAAAGCTGTTTGAACAACGCATGGCCATCCGCAAAGATGCCTTGGCTGCTGCTGTCACCGCTGGTCAGATTACCCAGGTTCAAGCTGATAACCAGCTGAAAGTTATGCAGGACCGTTTCAATAATGCGTTGGAAAACGGCGGCAGCTTGCAGATGGGCGGTCGTGGTGCGGGTATGGGTGCAGGCCGTGGCGGCATGGGCGGTTGCTCCCGCATTTAAATATTAGCGGATAGATAAATTGAATGGCGGAAAATGCCCAACGCATTCTCCGCCATCTTGTTCTTCAAGAGGTGTTGATTTCATGAAAAAAGCTACCGTGTTGATCGTCGATGACGATGCCCGCATCCGCGAATTGCTCCGCCTGTATCTGGAACAGGCGGGCTTTGCTGTTACGGAAGCAGAAAATGGCGTTGCCGCATTACTTTTATTTCAACAATCTCGCCCGGACCTAATCGTCCTGGACGTTATGATGCCTGTTCTGGACGGCTTGGAAACTTGCCGTCAGATCCGAAAAATAGACTCCACTCCAGTCATTCTGCTAACCGCCCGAGCAGAGGACGAGGACAAGCTGCTGGGTTTTGAAACCGGTGCGGACGACTATGTCGCCAAGCCTTTTGCTCCAGGCGAAGTCGTTGCCCGGGTGCAGGCAATTCTTCGTCGCACTTCCCCACTTGGCAGCGCTGCGGCGCTGCTTTCACCTCCGACGGCTTCCCTATCGTGCTGCCGCCTCGAAATTGACGCCAATTCACGCACTGTAACCATTGCTGAAGAAATAATCGAACTTACCGCCAAGGAATTTGATCTCCTGTATACGCTCGCTTCTCACCCTGGTCGCATCCATACCCGGGAAGCGTTGTTATCGGAAGTATGGGGCTTTGGAACCGCCGGAGACACCCGGACCGTCGATGTCCATGTGCAGCGCCTGCGCAACAAGCTGCAAAACGGTCAATGTCCCAGTTGGAACATTGTGACCGTCTGGGGAGTAGGTTATCGGTTTGACGTACTAGAAACACAGGATCTAAAATCATGAGAAAGTTGTCGTTTCAAATGCGACTGGTTGCCGCTTTCATGCTTGTCATCGTGATTCTTCTCAGCTCGGTTTTGTGGGGAGCGTCGGCGTTTATTCGCGACCGCATGATTACGACCAAGCAACAGGAGTTAATCCGCAAAGGCTCGGACATTGCAGAACGAATCCGCACAACCCGGGAAACCCAGGGCACTGCCGCTAGCCTAAGTGATATCCTTAGCGATGTGGATAGTTTTTTGGAAGCTCGTGTCTGGATTCTGGACGCCTCCCGACAACCGGTTGAGGTTTCGACTGCCCGACACGCCGGCGCACGTCAACCGGGCATGGGTATGGGGCTCGGTCTCGGTCGCATGAGCGGGGCAATGCGAAACGCGCCTGGAAACGTCTTGCCGCAAACAGGAAATCTCCGCGGCTTGTTGGCAGATTTGGATCCGGTATACCAAGGTGAAGTCTGGAGCAAAATCATCGATCACCCTTACTACGAAGAACGAATGGTCGTGGTCGGCGTGCCAATTCTTTTGCCGAACGGTAAAGTGGACGGCGCGGTACTGCTCAATTCGCCAGTTGCCGCCGTCAATGACTTTATGGGGCACATTTATGAATTTGTAGGAATTGGCGCTTTGATCGGAATTTTTTTCTCATTTCTGGTCGTCCGACTATTCACCCGCAGTCTGGTTCATCCACTACAAGCTATGCAAAACACCGCTTGTGCTATCTCCCACGGTGATTACAGCGCCCGCGTGGAAGTTCGCAGCAACGACGAAATCGGCAGCCTGGGAAATACAATCAATGGACTAGCCCAAGATCTGGGTGATTTCATGCTGGAAGTGGGCAAGACGGAAAAACTGCGCCGCGATTTTATCGCGAACGTTTCCCACGAACTGCGCACTCCCCTTACCATCATCCGGGGTTACACCGAGGCGATGGCCGACGGCGTCGTGAAAGACCCGGGACAAATCAAGCGTTATCAATATTTGATCCGGGATGAAACCATCCGATTGGAACGCCTGATTAAAGACCTGCTGAACTTGAGCCGACTACAGTCTTCCAGCGCCGCTTGCACTTTTTCGGCTGTCTCCCTGACTGAAATCGCCGCCCATGTGATCCAACTGATCTCTCCCCTGGCAGAATCAAAAAAAATTCAGCTACATTACAATGCAGCTGAAAATTTATCATTGGTACAAGGCAATCGGGACCAACTAATCCAACTATTGCTCATTTTCTTGGATAACTCCGTGAAATACACCTTCTCTGGCGGCGCTGTCACACTGTCGCTAAAACAAAACGAAACCGGCGGCTTGATTTGTGCGATTCAAGACACCGGCATCGGAATTCCAGCCGAAGATTTACCTTATATCTGGGAGCGTTTCTACAAAGTGGACAAATCCCATCAACAAGGCGACGAAGGTACCGGGCTGGGTCTTGCCATCGCCCGACAAATCATCACCCTGCACGATGCGCAAGTCCTCATCACCAGTGAACCCGAGGATGGCACTCGTATTGAACTAGTATTTCGTACAATCCCCCTGTAACATTCGTCAACAAGGAAACAACATTTATTCCTTCACTTCCAACGTCTTCAGACGATCTTGTTTGAACCGTTCACAATAGGAGTCGTAGGTATAAATGGCTGCCAGCGGATTGTGCCCCATCACCCGATCCTTCACGGCAAACACGGTGATCATCGCCTCGGAATATTTGATAAACATCGAGTCGTGTCCTACACACAGCCCCAAAAGAATATTAAAATCTGTATTCGCAGCATTCAGCACTTCCGCCTGAGCAATCGGATTGCACATAGATTCAGGGTGCCCGACTCGCACCCGTTCATTGGCATTCAGGCCCAAGGCGTCCTTATCGATGCCGCCTACCTTGCACATGACGGAAACCACGGCAAAGCCATGATCTTCGAGGATTTTGCAAAAAACAGCCGCTTCCTTGTGCAGGCCGCCGCAAAAAGCCACGCCTAATTTCTGATAGCCCATTTTACGGGAAAACTCGATAATTTCCTGCACACGAGGCTTAACCGGATATTTATAAGACGACTCGGCAGTACGGTCGATATAGCATTCAGCCTCCTGCAGCGAAGCGTTATGTGCGAATTCACGAATCGCAGGTTTTTCATATTCTGCGGCTGCTTTTTTTATTGCCTCCGGATACAGAACCGTTGAACAAAATGCTGGCGAAGCTCCTTCCTTGCTAAAACAAATCCGTTTTTTCATCATACATTGCGCGCATTTCCCTTCCCATTCCATGACCGTTTCCTCCATTCATTTTCTCCCTGTTTTCCACAAAAAGATAACGAAGGGGCAGAAATTACGGGTGCTAATTCTGCCCCAAATTGCTCTATATTTTTCATTTAAGCCAATTTAAATCAATGATTACCGCAGCAACAGCCCTTCCCCTGTTCATGGGAATGACCAGCGCCACCGCAGGCCGTTTTTTGTCCATCCTCTTCCACCCGCGATTTGTTCATGCTCCCACATGCCGGGCAGGGAATTTCATACCCATGCCGTCCACCTTCTGTGCACGGTTCAACTTCCCATTGTTTTCCACAATCCAGACAACAAAATTCTCGGTTTTTCATTCGATAATTTCCCCCTTTAATACATATTTCCCGACCTTCAACCAAGGCTCGTGCGATCTTGGCCCGCGCCCCATAGAGAATTCGTTGAAATGTCGGACGTGACAATCCCATCAAGTCTGCGCATTCGGTCTGATCTTTTCCTTCGAGATCCTTCAGCCGGACCGCTTCCAGCTCTTCCATCCCTACTTCCAGCCGTGGTGCACCACTCGCCGGCGTCGGGCAGAATTTCCGGCTGCATGAGGCAAGTTCCACCATGCCGCAACAACGTTTACGAGCCAAAACTCACTCCTCCATTTGGGCATATGCTCATTTAAATCATAGTCCGTTTATTTACAAAAGGCAAGTAAAAAATAAAAACGCCCGTTTTTCTTGGGCGTTTTTGTTATATCCTTCTTGCTATTTTACGTTTTTACTCAATATCTCATCAAATTGCTGCGTCACTACTGCAGCCACTTTTTCCACCATTGCCGCGTGTTCGGCTGTCAAATTCCTTGTGGACAGGGCCGGACCTTCGGCAAGTTCATCACCGATGATATCTGAAACAAACACCACACTGTTGACTTTGCCACTGTACTTTTCGGTGGCCCTTTTAGCACAGGCCTTACTGCAGCCGTCCACCGCGATGGTCGGATACTCCTTGGCGAACATTCGCTCTTCTTGCCCGCCTGCTATATACAGAGGCAGGCAGATGGTCACTGTCTGGTCTGGTCGGACCTCATCCAGCATTTTGCGGGTGGCCAGCCGGGAAATTGTGCCCCCCAGGCAATCTTCGCCACTACAGGAAACCACGCCGATTTTTAATTCTTCCGCCATTTTTCTATCTTCCTTCGCTCTGAATTTGCGCCACCTCGGCGCACAGCTTGGCCGCAATCTCGTCCACGATCGCCCAGCCCTCTTCCGTCAATTCTGTGGCGGTCCCTGGCTTGGCGCCTTTATGCAGTCGCATAACATCCAGCACTTTAAATTTGGCCTTGATATCGCCGCCCATTTCTGCCGCGCTTTTGGCGGAGCACATGGCGGGACAGCCGTCAATGGTGATGCAGGGTTGATCGACAATTTTCGCCGTAGCCGCGTCATCGCCGGTAACAATATAAGCCAGGCAGGTAGTTTCGGCCTGTTCCGAACAGAGATTCTGCACTGTCTGGAGTACCGCTTCCCGAGCCATCAATCCGTATACCTTGCCCATGCCGCTGCAGGCCATGACCTTAACCTTGCTTTTTGCCAGCATGATACTCATCCGCCTTTTTCTTCAGTACTTTCAAGTAGCCTGCCGCATCAAGCAGGAATTCCTGTTCTTCCGCGAAATTCGTCAATTCGATTTCAGCAATCCAGCCTTGTTCATACGGATTCTCATTGATCAGTTCCGGTGCATTCAGCACGGGAGTATTCACCGCCGTGATCTTGCCGCTGACCGGACTCACCAATTCAAAAACTGCTTTGCCGGATTCGAGTGTACCGGCTTCGTCGAATTGATCGATGGTAGCGCCTACTGTCGGCGGCGTAACAAACATGATGTCAGACAAGCTTTGCTGCATGAAATCCGTAATACCAATGCGCGCCCGGTTTCCTACGGGTTGCACCCAGCAGTCGTTCTCTGTGAAATAAAAGCCTTCCGGTGGAACGCGGAAAATGAACTTATCTTTCTTGTGGATGATATACTCCTCGGGAACGGGATAGACTACGCCGGAATCAACGCTTGCATCAGCCGCTTCCTCTTTGACCAGTTCCGCGGCAAGCTCCGCGCCCAGGGCGAGTTCAGCCGCACCCAGCCGCAATGGCGCAACTGCCAGCGGCGCTCCGCGTTTTTGCGCTTCTTCCGTCACCGTCATTTTACGGAAAATCTTCAACCCTTTTTCGCCCGCCAATTTGCTAGCACAACGCGTCGCGCAGCCGTCAATCACCAATAGTGGATTTTCTTTGGCGATTTTATCGTACCGGGCGTCCGACACCCGGTAAAACACCGGGCAAATCAGTTCATTTTCCGTATTTTCGCAGACGATCTGCGCGATCTCCCGGGCTACCTGCCCGGCGCATTTATCCAGCCCGTTGCATGGCAGTACGGCATATTTTTCACTCACCGCTCGCCACCCCGCTCCGTGTTTCCTTAATCTTCTTCGTCACTTCGACTTTATTGGGAAACTCGAGTGCGTCCAGCCCGCACGTCTTGCTGCAGGCCCGGCAAAACACAACACAGTTGAGGGGATTTTCGACGATCAGCTTGATGGGGTCATCTTCCTGTTTCTTAAATACCTTGTGGGGACAAAAGTCGAAGCATTCCATGCAGTAATTACACTTTTCATAGTCAATGGTCGGTTTCCAGTCGATGGTATTGCGTGGAACCCCCATGAACGTATCTTCGCTCATTGTTTGGCCTCCATTTCTTCCAATGCTTTGGACACTTTTTCAAAAGCCTGCTCGTTGGTCATGTCACGAATATCTAGCGCCACCAGATCTTTGGTGACATCGAGCCCGGCTGCCTTGAAGGCATCCTTGAACATTTTGATCTGCATGTTTTTGGCGCAGGCCCCGATGACCATCGGACGATCGGCTTTGAGCATGTCCGCCAGGAAGCGGTCGCCGTCCTCTTCACACAGTTGCGGATGAATGAACCCATACTCCACCGGCAATTCCACCCGTACCTGGTTGATAAAATCCCAGATATCCATTGCCTTAAATCCGGGGCACTTGCCTGTGCATACGCACATAATGAAACCAGGTAATTTTTTTTCTTCTTCGCCCATCATTGCATCTCCTCTTACT
>DATMYT010000687.1:0-9288 GCA_035560855.1 Negativicutes bacterium
CCAACGAACGACCCCGTTCGATCGCCACCTCACTTGCAGAAATTTCACCATCGGCAATTGCGTTCAACAAATCCGCCCGCTGCTGAGTTTCCTCTTTCCTGCGCAACGCTTCCGCTTCTCGGGGTCCATATCCAGTTCGAACCATATATAATATGGTTTCAGGTTCGATCGATTGCTCAAGTAATGCTGCAGCCACGATGTGCACCGGAAATGGTTCTCCATCTGGCATTCTCCCTTGTCCTTCAAATTCAGCGGTTCGCTTTTCCCGTGCGATTTCCGCCCAATTTAGCGGCCCGTCACTATCTTCCGCTACAAAAAAATCAGTCGCCATACGCCCCGTGGCATCTTGCGGCAGCACGCCAAACAAGTGAAATGCGGCATTATTCCATTCCTTCACCCGCAGTTGCCCATCAAAAACCAATATCGCTATCGGGGCCTGCTGCATAATGGCTGCCAGTCTGCTCACTGCTTTGTCGTTCGTCACAACAACAGCCTCCTGTGCTTAGTCCAATTTACGAATCATAGCTATTTCATCGCAGTTGGGAAACTTGCTGCAATTGATGCAATCTTTCCATACTTTCTGCGACAGCCGCTCTTTAGGCACTTCATGAAAATCGGCCTTGGCGAAGAACCCTGGCTGATATGTCAAGGTAAACAAAGTTTTCACGCCCAATGCCCGCCCATCATTCGCCAATTGTTCCACGATGGACATCCCAATCCCCTTACCCGTATATTCCGGTGCAATCGCCATTGCTCGGATTTCCGCCAGCTCATCCCACACGAGATGCAAGGCACCGACTCCCACCACAACTTCGTTCTCTTCTGCAAGAATAAAATCCCGAAGATTTTCATAAATGGAATTTCGCGATCGTGCCAGCATAAGCCCTTGTTCAGCGTACTGATTTACAATTTTGTGTATGCTCTCCACATCACGAAATGTAGCCCTGCGATACTTCAAGAAAAACACCTCCATTTTTTAAATTATAACGCACCAGCCGGATTTTCCCCAATAGTAATTGTTGACGATGGGCACAAATCGCCTATGCAACATTGTCCACAAAGAGGATTCCGGGCCCTACAGATCTTTCGCCCATGCCAGATGAGCCAGTGATGTGAATCAGACCATTGCGAACGGGGAATAAGTTTCATCAGCCCCTGTTCCACTTCATCC
The DNA here is from genome assembly GCA_035560855.1 of Negativicutes bacterium. Classification (GTDB taxonomy): domain Bacteria; phylum Bacillota; class Negativicutes; order UBA1444; family UBA1444; genus UBA1444. The sequence goes on from DATMYT010000687.1 coordinate 1,172, forward strand.
GGCGTCTTTCCCTGTGCCAGGCCGGTACGGTTGGATACCCGAAACACGTGAGTATCAACGGCAATAGCAGGTATACCAAACTGGTGACTTAACATCACATTGGCCGTTTTTCGCCCGACACCAGGCAATTTTATCAAATTTTCCATTGTCCCGGGAACCTCTCCGCTATATTCTTCGACCAGCATGTGACACGTTTTCATAATGTTTTTTGCTTTGGCGCGGAACAACCCGCAATCATGAATCAGTTCTTCCAGTCTTTCCACACCAAGATCCAACATTTTTTCAGGTGAGTTCCATTCTGGGAACAGACGACGAGTGATAATATTTACCCGGGTATCGGTACACTGCGCCGATAAAACCACGGCGATCAACAGTTCAAAAGAAGAAGCAAAAATCAGCCCCGTTGTCGCTCCATGATAAGTTTTCTCGAGCCGTTGCAGCATTTCGCGGCGTCGCGCAATTGTCAGTCGCATAAAATTCTCCTTGCCCTCATATTCTCCTGTTATGCTCGTTCCACAAAAGCCTGTTGCTTTCCTTCATCCTAAAGAAGAGGATTTTTTGCTTCGGGCTTGAATTAAAATAAAGGTAAACACAAATAGCTCAAGTGCAGATCAGCGATATTATCAGCTGATCCGACAATAAACCGGGAGGGAAACAATAAAATGTTTGGTCTAGGTATGCCTGAACTCATCTTGATTTTGATTATCGCGCTCGTGATTTTTGGACCATCTAAATTGCCGGAAATGGGAGCTTCCGTCGGCAAAGCGATCCGCGAGTTTCGCAATGCGACTAAAGAGCCTGACCCCGAACCGGACCGCAAAGTGATCGTCGCCGAATATCACGAAACGCCGAAACAAATTCCAAGCGAAAATAAACCGGAAGTGAAGGAAAAGGAAAAGGAATGAGTCGTCTCATATTTAGTCGGCGCGATTTCGTTATCGGCGCCGTGGTCGGAACTGCGGCGGGTGCAGGAATCATGGCCGCGCTACTGCGAAAATCTGCTTCTCCCCCGTCCGATTCTTCGGGCGGGTCTGTTTTTCAAACGAACCGGGCAGCCCGTATAACAACGCTGAGTTATATTGCAGTGGATCATGCACGTTGCACAGGATGCGGAACGTGTGAAGCGGAATGCGCCCTTTTGCGCGAAAACACTTTCGATACCTGGCGCAGTAGAATTCGCATCCATCATTTTGAGCCGTCGCTTGACATCGCTGCTATATGTTCTAGCTGCAGCGATGCCCCCTGTGTAGCCGCCTGTCCAAAAGAGGCTGGCGCGTTGACGAGGGATCCTTTGACCGGCGCGATCATTCTCAACGAAGGTAAATGCATCGGTTGTCGTGCCTGCCTAAGGGCCTGCGCCAAAGACCGTTCCGATGTCATCCGTATGAGCCGCGATGGAAAAAAGGCCCTTGGAATCTGTGATCTGTGCGGCGGCGATCCCGCCTGTGTCAAGGCGTGCCCTGAGCAATGTCTATCCCTTGTGCCTGCAAATCAAGATGGCCGCAACCTAGCCGCCAAACCGGGCGACATTGCCCGTAGCCTTTCTCGGAGCATCTATCGTTCGGGGAGGAATGGCTAATATGGCAAGCGGATACACTGGAAAAGTTCTTGAAATAGATCTCAACCGCCACCGTCACTTTGTCAGTGACACGGACATGAAAGCTGCCGAGCAGTATCTTGGCGGACGCGGACTGGGAATTAAAACATTATGGGATCGAATTCCCACCGCAGGACTTGATCCCTTGTCGCCGGAAAATCCATTGATGTTTTGGCCGGGACCACTATCCGGGCTTCCCTTGGCAGGCGCCTCTCGTATATCAGTAGTGACCAAGGCAGCCAATACCTCTCCTACAGAAAGTTCTTTACCCAACGCGTCCACGCTCACTTATTCATCCATTGGCGGTTTTTTTGGCCCGGCATTGAAGAAAGCCGGTTTTGACGGGTTGATTGTGTCAGGTCGTTCTGATCGACCTGTTGTGTTAATTATTGATGAAGGAAAGGTTTCTTTCCGGGACGCCGCCGATCTTTGGGGGCAGACCACAGCCATCGCCTTTGAAAAACTTGGGCGCGAACTGGGTCCCGATTTTCGGCTGCTGACCATTGGGCCTGCCGGTGAAAATGGCGTTCGTTTTGCCGGTATCCTCAGCGATGTTCATCGTACTACCGCCCGAGGCGGCGCAGGTGCGGTCATGGGGTCAAAAAACTTGAAGGCGATTGCCGTACGCGGTACGCTCCCCGTTCCCGTGAGCAATGCCGCAGGCTTGATTTCGCTGCGTCAAAATGTCTCGACCTTACTATCAAACTGGAGCAATTATGCACACTGGCGACGTTGGGGCGCCACTCCGCTGTTGTTATCATCAGATCAGGCCGGCATGCTGACTACGAAAAACTTCCGGGAAGGTTCATGGCAAGATATCGCCAAACTGGCAATTCCGGTCGCTGAACGCGAGTTTTGGGTCCGGCATGCAGCTTGCGCCAACTGTCCGCTAAAATGCGTCAAAATCGGTCAAATCTCACAAGGGCCTTGGAAAGGCGTTATTGCTGAAGGACCGGGGTACAGCGCCGGCGCAATGTTGGGCGCAAACTGCGGAGTCTCTGACCTCAATGATTTAATGAAACTAATCGCCCGGGCGGATGATTTGGGACTCGATCCCATAGCAGCCGGCAATGTGCTCGGGTTTGTCATGGATCTATATGAAAACAACGTCCTGCACAGCGCTGATTTGGAGGGATTATCTCCGGTATGGGGTCACGTTCCCACCTTGTTAGCTCTACTTGATAAAATTGCTCTACGACAGGGTATCGGCGAAATATTGTCGCTGGGTGTAAAAAGGGCAGCCAACGCCATCGGTACGGCTGCAGTTCCGTTTGCAATGCATGTGAAAGGTCAGGAAATGGCAGGTTGGAATGTGCCTGCCAGTCACGACTTTGCGCTTGTCTATGGAACTGCCAATAGGGGTGGCAGTCATCAGGAAGGCGCTTCCATTCAGGAGCAACATCGACGCACTTTTTTGGACGCGTTGTGCGTCTGCCGTTTCGTCTACGGTGCTGTTGGACTTGCACCCTATCAACGTGCTTTATCGCTTGCAACCGGTTGGCAAGGTGACGACGCCGCCATGCTCTCTGCCGGTGAACGCATCTGGACTCTCGAAAAAATGTTCAATACACGGGAGGGCTTCCGCCGCATCGACGATACTCTCCCTACCCGCATGACGGCTCTTACTTTTACCACCGGACCCAAAAAAGGCGCTACATTTCCTGTCGGAAAACAAGAAGCTTTGTTGGACAAGTATTACGAGGATCGTCTCTGGGATAAAAAAACCAGCTTGCCGCTGCCCGAAAAGCTAAAAGCTCTCGGACTCGACAAACTGGACTCGAAATAAAATCAGTTGGTTAAGCTACGGATCGGCGCAGGAATGCGACCGCCCCGTGCAATAAAAACATCTGGACGAAACTTATTCACTGCCATTACGGGGGCATGTCCGAGCAATCCACCGAAAACGACCGAATCTCCCACTTTTTTGCCGGGCACTGGAATAAGCCGTACTGCTGTAGTTTTATTGTTGATGACTCCAATTGCCGCTTCATCGGCAATGATCGCCGAGATCGTCGCGGCTGAGGTATCTCCCGGCACGGCGATCATATCAAGCCCTACCGAGCAAACACAAGTCATAGCTTCCAGTTTTTCTAGCGTCAAAGCGCCCCGTTCCACGGCAGCAATCATGCCCGCATCTTCGCTGACCGGAATAAATGCGCCAGAAAGTCCGCCGACATGGGAAGAGGCCATTAGACCTCCTTTTTTTACTGCATCATTCAGTAACGCTAGTGCTGCCGTCGTTCCTGGGGCTCCTGTGCTCTCTAGTCCCATTTCTTCAAGGATAGCTGCCACACTGTCCCCGATGGCCGGCGTAGGCGCCAGCGAAAGGTCCACAATGCCGAATGGAACATTTAGTCTGCGAGACGCTTCCTGCGCCACAAGCTGACCCACGCGGGTGATTTTGAAAGCGGTTTTTTTGATTGTCTCTGCGACTACGCCGAGGTCCGCACCTCTGACTTGTTCAATCGCGCGCATCACCACGCCGGGACCGCTGACACCTACGTTGATGCAAGCCTCCGCTTCGCCCACTCCATGAAACGCCCCCGCCATAAACGGGTTGTCCTCTACAGCGTTGGCAAAAATCACCAGTTTAGCGCAACCGATAGCGTCACGGTCTTTCGTCAGATGAGCAGTTTGTTTGACGATTTCTCCCATGCGCGCCACGCAATCCATATTGATGCCTGATGATGTGGAGGCCAAATTTACCGATGAACAAACGCGTTCGGTTCTGGCGAGCGCCTCAGGAATTGAATCAAGCAACACTAAATCTCCCTTGGTAAAGCCTTTTTGCACCAAAGCCGAAAATCCGCCAATAAAATTTACGCCGACGTTTTTTGCCGCACGATCCAGTGCTTCCGCCACCGCCACATAGCTATCGGTGCGGCAAGCTTCCGCCGCGATGGCAATTGGAGTCACGGAAATTCTTTTGTTGATGATGGGTATCCCATACTCCGCTTCTATGTCTTCGCCCACTTTTACCAGATTTTCGGCGGTCCGAGTGATTTTTTCATAAATCTTCCGGCAGAAAGCCTCCAACTCCGGGTCGGCGCAGTCTCTCAGGCTAATCCCCATCGTGATAGTTCGGACATCGAGGTTCTGTTCCTTGATCATCCTGTTTGTTTCCAGAATATCCTGCAACTCAATCATTCATGTGCCCCCTTATACCCGGTGCATGACCTGGAAGATATCCGCATGCTGAGCCCGGATTTCCAAGCCGAAGGTCTCGCCCTTGCCGCGCAGAATCTCCTGAAGATCTTTCAGGCTGATTTTTGCTTGAGTCATATCAGCCGTCATGATCATATTGAAAAATCCATCCAAAATGGTCTGATCAAGGTTCAGGATATTGACGCCATTTTCCGCCAGCACAGTGGACACCATGGCAATGATGCCGACCCTGTCGCGTCCAAGAACGCTAATGACAATTTTCATGTTACCTCTCCTTTATTCGATGGTTTCGTTATTTGAACAACTATTATTGTATTTTCCATAGCCGAATAAAGCAAGTAAAGTCGCCGTAGCAAATCAGAAAAGGAGGTATCGAAGACATGAATCTCTTCGATGTCATCGGGCCCATCATGATCGGCCCTTCCAGTTCTCATACCGCCGGAGCGGTCCGTCTCGGGCGTTTGGCGCTGGCATTACTGGGCGAATCGGTACGTGATGCCGATATTGGCTTGCACGGCTCTTTTGCCAGTACCGGTCGGGGACACGGAACAGATCGAGCGCTCGTTGCCGGTCTGATGGGATGGGATACCGATGATTCCCGTATTCCCCATTCATTTGAATTTGCAGCCAAAGCAGGTCTAACTTTTCATTTTGAAACGGTCTGCCTTGGCGACGATGCTCACCCCAATACCGTAGTGTTTGCTTTAAAAGGAAAAAGCGAAGGAGTTTTGCGTCTCACCGGTTGCTCAGTCGGAGGCGGACGAATAAAAATCACCGAACTTAACGGATTTCCGCTCGAATTGACAGGTGAATTCTCAGCGCTCATCACATTACATCATGATCGACCCGGTGTGATTCACAGTGTAACCGGGGTCCTCGCCTCCCGCACAGTTAACGTCGCCGAAATGCGCGTTTCACGGCGAAAAAAAGGCAGCACAGCTGTCATGGTCATTGACGTGGACGGCACCGTCCCGCAAGAAGTTGTGGACGCGGTTGCCTGCCTGCCACAGATTATCGCCGTTCGCCGTCTGAACCCGGTCGTAGTATAAAAAGGGGGGAACCGATCTACATGGAGAAATTGGCATTACAATCCTGGATTGAAGAAGCAGCGGTCAACGAGCTTCCCTTCGGTCGATATTGCCTTCAACTGCAAGCTACAGAGATGGAACTTGATCAAAAGGTCTTACTTAAACGGATGCAGGAGTACCTCGCCGTCATGCGAGACGCGATTGACTATGGTCTTACAGGTGTCCGTTCGACTAGCGGTCTGGTGGGTGGAAACGGATTGCGGCTCCATAATTGGCATACTATCGAAAAAAATGAAAACAGGATTTTGGGGCCATTAACAGCGAAAGCCGCTGCGTATGCGTTAGCAGCCAACGAAGCAAATGCAGCCATGGGACGCATCTGTGCCGCCCCTACCGCCGGATCCAGTGGTGTTCTTCCTGCCGTGCTTTTTTCTATAGCAGAAGAACGTGCTACAACGCAAGAGAATCTCGCCCTTGCTCTAATTTCAGCTGGGGCTATTGGCATGGTGATTGCTTCGCGTGCGTCCCTCTCGGGCGCCGAAGGTGGATGTCAGGCCGAATGCGGATCCGCTGCAGCGATGGCTGCCGGCGCCGCCGTTGATTTGCTTGGAGGAACACCTGTTCAGGTTGGACATGCCGTGGCGTTGGCTTTGAAAAACTTGTTAGGACTGGTATGCGATCCTGTCGCCGGGCTGGTAGAAGTTCCCTGTGTCAAACGAAATGCTGGTGCAACAATGATCGCACTGCTGGCTGCGGACATGGCCCTCTCCGGCATTGAAAGCGTCATTCCCGTCGATGAAGTGATTGATGCGATGGCCGCAGTCGGCCGTTCCATACCTGATGCTTTGCGGGAAACAGGCCATGGAGGATTGGCGGCGACTCCTACAGGTCAAGAATGCGCCGAACGCATCTTTGGCGGACAAAATCGCCTAAACAATTAATTAATGCGAAAATGGGGCTATCGGATAACTGAGAAAAAGTTATCCGATAGCCCCATTTTATATTTGAAACAGAGTATTACTCTTGTGGGCCCCCATCATTAGCCAGATCAAACTTGTCGAGCACAAAAAACAGCAGGCTGACTACTATCGAAACGATTGTGCCAAGAGCCATCCCCTTCAGCTCAACAGCCCCCACCTTGATGGCCGCACCGCTGATGCCGGAGATCAGGACAACGGATGTCAGAATCAGATTGCGTGACTTTGTATAATCAACTTTCTTTTCAATCAACATCCGAATGCCTGCGGCTGCAATAACGCCGAACAGCAAGATGCAGACTCCACCCATGACCGGCACAGGAATGCTGCGAATGATTGCGGCAAATTTTCCGATAAATGAAATGGCGACAGCGATGCAAGCTGCTCCGCCAATAACCCATACACTGAATACTTTTGTAATTGCCATTACGCCAATGTTTTCCCCATACGTTGTATTCGGCGTGGCGCCAACTAACCCGGACAGCACGTTGGAAATCCCATCGCCAAGCAACGATCGGTCCAACCCAGGATCTTTCAAGAGATCTTTTTCCACAATGTTTCCGGTTACCACCAGATGACCGATATGCTCCGCAAGTACCACAAAAGCGGCTGGTAATATCATCATCATGGCACTCACATTAAAGGTCGGCGCATATAGCGTTGGCACTTCAAGCCACGGGGCTGACACTATGCTGCCGAAATCGACGATCCCCATGACCATGGAGAACAGGTAGCCTGCCACCACACCGATGAGAATAGGGATAGCAGCCAAAAATCCGCGCAGCAGGATCGACCCCAAAATCGTCACTGCCAGCGTGAACATGGAAACCGTTACCGCTGTGGCATAAGGAATGTTTAGCTGCTCGATCGTTTTACCGGTAAGTCCGGCCATATCCGTTGCAACCGGCGCCAGTTCCAACCCGATAATGGCTACAATTGCTCCCATAGCCGCCGGCGGAAAGATGACGTCGATCCAGCGGGTTCCAGCAATCCGAACCAACTGTGATACTATAATGAAAAATATTCCGAACATAATAAATCCGCCTTGAGCGGCCGAATAGCCCCCCAGACTGGGATCAGACATAATTGCAAAAACGGGAGAAATAAATGCGAAGCTGGAACCCAGATAAGCAGGGATTCTGCCCCGGGCCACCACCAGATAAATCAGCGTTCCAATGCCATTCATCAAAAGCGACGTAGCTGGATTGACCTTGAACAGAAATGGTACGAGAACCGTAGCGCCGAACATTGCAAACAGATGTTGCAAACTCAATGGAATGGTTTGTCCCAGAGGTAGTTTTTCTGTAACTTGAATGATTCTTCTTTCCATACATCCATCTCCCATCATTT
>DATMYT010000688.1:0-2501 GCA_035560855.1 Negativicutes bacterium
CTTCCCCTGTCAACGCTTCCCCATTCCATTGCTGGCTATCGAGGCATGACTCGGGGTCATAATGGCTGGCTAAGCCTTTCATGTAAGAAACTTCCATTCTCTACTCTTTACCGGTTTTTATCGGCGCTTACAGGATGTCCCCGACTCTTCCTTATAGAGGAGTATAGTAGTATCGGGAAGCTGAAAGCAAAACCGCATTAAAACCGCACTCCGATTGAGTGTAATATTATGCCCCTCGCTTTGAAAATATATAACTGCTTGGCATTTTGGGCTGCTCTTTCGCATGAACTTCTGAAATCGTGAGTTGGTAGCCACATTCACTCATTGAGTTCAGTGGTAGTTCGATGTAACTGAGAGCCCCATCAGTTTTAGGCTGTGGCCCAAAACCTTCCCAAACTCTGTAAAGTGCTCTGTACTCGTTCTCAATCCCATAATCCTTGCCGGAGAGATAGAATGAGCAAAGCCGAGAGATTCCTTTGAGTATAAATTCACGGCTATATTTTGCTCGAATACATCTGGTCAAATTCGAAAGTAAGCAAATTGGTTTTCCTGTGGTTTGCTCATAGCGCATTTTTCTAAAGTTCGGATTAGCTGCCGTAATTTCAATTTTTAAGCGCACACCGTCACATGCGGCAAAATTTCGCCAAAAGTATTCCTCTTGCTCTTCCGTGAGTGAGACATCCGTAAATGATGCGTAGAAAGTGTTGGGCATTATTAAATACCTATACTTCGGATCACCGTTAACATCTTTCTCAAGATACCCTTTTAGGTCATGGGTTTCACAGAACGTTAAGATCTCTCCATCTGTGTAACGGTTGGCTATGTTGTTTAGCCGGAAAATACCCGAATTAAGAATGCTTTCAGCTGCCTCTCTTGAAGTGTAGTGATAGACGGTGGCCGATGTGATGCTTGGCCACAAAAAGTTGGTGATTGCATCTGACAGCTTTGCATTCGGCTTAACCAAGTCTGAGACCGTTTTTTTCGTAATCGTTATATCGGAGAGCGATATTTTTTCAGCGACCCCGCATTTGGTGAGAACATTATTAATGTCTGCGACTAAGTCATTCATTTCTGCGATTTCCTCCAGAGGTATCATGATGTCCCCATCGGGTATAATTAAAAGCTAACCGGCGCCCCTCGATAAGGCGTCCATGAAGTGAAGCAGCATAATAGGGCCGCCGGATTGAGCGCCATGTTAGGCATGTAAAATAGTTGCGAAAATTGACGCTCCAACCCCAACGACGAACCCTATAATTACGACCCATCGAACTTGTTCATTATGTTGGTGTCTCGAAAGCCCTTGGCCAATTGCAAATGTTGCTAAGGGGAAAAATCGTTTACGTAGCCAAGCGATTGCCCAGATTACGGCAGCAATACCTGCTATTCCTGCTGCAAATATAGCCAAGACTTCAATGGCTCTCTTAAGTGGCATCGCGGGATGAGGTATATCTGACGGACTCATTATCTTAGCAAGTAAAAACAGAACCATAAAGATGGGAAACCAGACATAAAAAAAGTCGATTGTAGATAGTCTTGAGTACCAGGCACGCATTCCGTCAACAGTGTCACTGACATATGTGCGCATTAACGACACCGCGTGTTCCTCACCTCGTAACGAGATTGAGATTGGTGCGGAGTACCTGGCGCCAAGCGAAATTTCTGCTGTAGTGTATGGATCACGTGATTTTGCAGATATTTCGAGTGAAGTGATTGCGGCGCGTGTTGGATTTTCGTATTTAACTAGGGAGTCACAATTGTCAAAGTGCCGAACTAACCCATCAGTACAAGATATTGTGGCGGTTATAGTTAATCCGGCTTTTTGGAAAATCCCCCATAGCATCGATATATCGCTACTTGTCGCAACGAAAGCATGCGCGATGTCAAATTTTGTATGTGCTTCCATTGCTGATATGTTTTTGGCCTAACAATGTTTATATGGTTTCCGTATATGACGCTGAGTTCATAATTTCAGCCCTAATAAATTGCCAGCGAATATTTGTCCAACAGCCGATAACAGCAAATCTTTCAATCCCTTGTCGCTGATTCAACAATTTATGATGGAATGTTCTGCGGAACCGAATTATACCCCTAACATCAAAGCAAACCATAGGGCTGGATACTGCTGAAGCCATAATTCCCACAAGAAATTCCGTCTCCGTTTACGTCAGTTCCAGTTCAAATTATATATGCATCACAAGCTCTTTCCTGACATCGGAGCATTCGTTTCAATGAGTGGCGCCCTCGATTGACTGACAACAAACAGCATGCCTCTTGCAGGAGCGCTCGACCATCCCGCTGACTTAATTGTCATCTTTGCCAATGGGACATTTCCGTTACCGACACTTCAGTTTCACGACTCGCTCACGAGCACCCGGTGGTCATGCCGCAGTCTTCGCAGACTTTGCAGGTGCCGTTTTGTTTTACCCTCATTGAACCGCAGTTTTCGCACTGTTCGCCGGTGTAGCCTTGCACGCGGGCCTGGATCACCTGGCTTTTCAGGG
>DATMYT010000689.1:0-2579 GCA_035560855.1 Negativicutes bacterium
GCTCAATCCCCTCCCTTAGCTTTAAACAGAAAGGAACGATTACTTTAATGCTGGTTCATCAAATTATCTGTCAGGGAAAGCCCTCGGACGTAGCATTTCACACTATGGATGAAATCACTTATGCGCAACTGCAAAAAGATTTTATCGGCTATCGCAACTTTTTTTATCATCAGGGAATTCGCACCGGTGAAAATGTTGGCTTATTTTCCCGTAACTCTGCTGAATTTGTTTACTCTTATATGGCCCTAGCAAGCCTCGGCGCTATTGTAGTTCCTCTTAATTTTCAGCTAACAGCCCGTGAAATTGCGTATATCGTAAAAGATGCTCAGATGAAATGCCTTGTCACCATGGAAGAACTCGATCTCGATGCCGAATTAGAACATCATGGCTATTCGGAAGATGTTGCCCAGTTGATCATCCCGGAGTTTGCCGGGGTTTTTGCCACGAATCACTTCGATACCGCGCCTTCATTTGACGATGTGATCGCAGATACAGATCCTTGTGTCATAATTTATACTTCAGGAACAACCGGCAATCCCAAAGGAGCCATTCTTACTCACGGAAATTTAATCAGCAATGTTCATTCATTCGGCGCTGCACTACCACCCGGATCCGCCGATGATAATGTGTTATGTGTTTTGCCTATGTATCACTCTTTTGCTTGGACCTGCGCCGTTTTGTATCCTCTCTCATTGGGGGCTTCCATCACCGTGCTTGAAGCTTTTTCGCCCAAAGAGACAATTGCTGCTATCAAAGAAAAAAGTGTTACTATCGTTTTCGGTGTCCCTCCCATCTACAATTATCTGACCCGAATCGGCGCCGCCGATGATATGGTATCGGTTAACACGTTCGTGTCCGGAGGCGCTCCCCTGCCTCAAAAAGTTGCAGAGCAGTTTCATCAGAAATATGGCACGCCCATACTTGAGGGGTACGGACTCTCAGAAGCTTCTCCGGTAGTCGCATTAAATCCATCCGTAAGAACTAAGTACTGTTCAATTGGTCATCCATTGCCAGGAGTCAAAGTCCGCATTGTAAATGCCAAAGGTGAAACATTGCCTCCGGGCGACGTCGGCGAGCTCGTTGTGCAAGGCCCCAACGTAATGCAGGGATATTATAACCTGCCGTTGGAAACGTCCCGGGCGCTCCGCAACAACTGGCTGCATACCGGCGATATCGCCTATCAGGATATGGACGGCTATTTGTTCATAGTAGACCGACTCAAGGATATGATCATCATCAATGGCGAAAATGTCTATCCACGAGAAATAGAAGAACTGCTTTATGCATTTCCGGGCGTTGTGGAAGCAGCAGTCATCGGAGTGCCCGATAAACTTCGCGGTGAAGCTGTGCTTGCCTATATTGCCATGGAAGACAACCATGCTTTTGACCGCAAAGCTATCCGTGATTTTCTCCAGCCCTTGCTGGCAACGTATAAAGTCCCGCGCGACATTGTACTCGTAGATGCCTTGCCAAAAAACAAAACCGGCAAAATCATGAAACGTCTGCTTCGGGAACAGGTCACCGCCGAACGGAGCCAGTTTCAAACTGGCTGATAAGGCTGCAACTTTTAAAAAAAAACAATCGGCGTGATCAGCAGGATTCCACCCGTTCAATGTCAAAAGTAAAAGGCGTGGGTTTTCCACACCTTTTTAAGTGAAGAAGGGGGCAACATAGCATGGCAGACCTCAAAGGATCGGACATCGTTGATTATTTTGCGAAAATCGCACCTTATGTCAACGAAATTATCCCGGGCGACATTGGTGTTACTATTGCCAAAGACTACAAGTACACATTATATGTTCCTGCTGATAGTTTGAATTTGGGGACAAAGGTTGGCGAAGAAGTTCGCGCCGGCGGTACCCGGCAAGCTTTCGAAACCGGCAAGCAAGTGGTCCGCGTCATCACAAAAGACAAATCGGCTTATGGAATAGGTTATATTGTTTGCTCTACGCCTTACTTTGATGAAGGAAAAGTTGCCGGAGTCATCACGATTACCCAAAGCACCGCCCAGTTTGAAAAAATTAATGGTGCGGCTACTGATCTTGCGGCTTCATCCGAAGAATTATCCGCCAGTATCCAAGAAGTAGCCAGCCGCGCGTCCCAACTTTCCTCGACAAGTAAAGAACTTGAGGATATCAGCCACGTGTTGCAGGACAATGCCAAAAAGACAGATGAGATTGTTGCTTTTATCAAGCAGGTCGCCGGACAAACGAATCTGCTCGGCTTGAATGCCGCAATTGAAGCGGCACGTGTCGGAGAAGCTGGTCGCGGCTTCGGAGTAGTGGCTGAGGAAGTCAGAAAGTTGGCTGCGGCTAGCGCCGAGTCTGTAAAAACCATTTCCGCTGCTTTGGGCAATATTGCGGCTTCAGTCTCTTCTTTGACGCAAAAAATTCGGGAAATTGACCAAAATGCCTCCGGGCAGACGGCCGCACTTCACGAAATGGCCAAGGCCAGCCAAGAATTGGCTATACTCGCCAGCGGTCTTTCCGAATCTTCCAAAGAACTATTCGAACTCGATTAAGCAATTTCTGATTACTTTTCCCAATATTATCTTGCAAATCGATATAAAACTGTGTCAA
>DATMYT010000690.1:0-3253 GCA_035560855.1 Negativicutes bacterium
GGATCAAGCCAACAGTTTCAGAATCACAACCGTGCTAATGGATAGCGCCACCGAATACGTCAAATTAATGCGGACGCTCACATCGAACACGCTGCGGCCCAGTAGCCCGGCGATCAGCATCGACATGCTGGAAACCGGCGAAAGGATCAGGTAAATTATATAACCGGTCATCAATGGTATCGCCAATTGAATATTCGACATCCCCAGCGTCGTATTCGCCAGACAAATTGCCAGAGAAGGTATCGTAATGATGGGGTGTATCCCAATCATGGACAATCCTGCGACCGTCCAAATGATCAGCAGCGGTATGATGCTTTGATACGCGGAAAAATAAGCAAGCAAATTATCAATCGCTGATTTCGCGAGCGTAGTGCCCGCAAGGGCAAATCCAAAAAAACCGACAGCGGAAAACAGCATAAATTCATTTGCCATCCCCGGCAAAGTAGTCGTCAGGTACTTTTCGAATCCAGTCCAAAACATCGGCAATTTGCGCAATAATAAAGCAAGAATAAGCGGAAACAGCAATGAAACCAACGGCACCGTAACAAACACATTCTTACCCAAGGAGTAACTGAGGAAAGACACTAATAGTAAAACCACCAGGATTTGCAGCCCCAGCCAATATAAATATTTCAGCTCCCCCGGAGGCATTTCGGTTTCCACAGGCTGGGGTGCCTCGTCACGGACTTCATTTTCGTCTGAGCGGGTCAAAGAAATCTTTTCGATCACGAGAGCGAGCGCAAGTGCGACTAGCGAAAAGAAGAAGCCGGTTGGCGCCAGCTCATTCCAGGACAAATTCAAATACTGCAACACCACCGCAACCGTTACGAAATTCGGGCACCATAGCATATTGGCGCAAAAACCGCGGCTGAGGGCCTTGGCCAATATCGTCTTATTATACTTCGTGGCATTGGCTCTGATCAGCTGATAACAAAACGGAACCGCCGCCATCGACATCAAGGTGGAAAACAGATTGACCACCAGCAATATCGTGGTGTAGTAGCCGAATTCCGAGCGGATATAGCGCGTGGCAAGGTTGCCGATTACCTCTTCATACGGTGCATAACGCAGAATGAGGCCAAGCAAGGGGACCATCAGGATTAAGGAGATTATACCGGCGTTTTCGACTACGGCACGCGCCCAGAAGCCAAAACCATTTTCGCGCAGCGTCAACAAATATAGACCAATGCAGATTAATGTGAAACATATTTTTGCATTTAACGGCTTTAGCAAGCGAAAACTGCAGCCAAAAAAGATCAGCGCGGCGACAGCTCTGATCTCGAGCAAAAAAGGGATGTTCACAAATGAATTGACGATGAACCCCAATAGGTAAAAAGCCAGCAGGCCAATCCTAATAAGGTGTAGTGACTTCATATCCTAAATTGATTCACCTTCCACCCAACTTAAATCACTGCACTTAATTCGACGGCGCCAGTAATGCAACTGGAAATTTTCCCCGGAGAAACGGCATCTCCGATTACATACACTTCCTTAATCTTGTCCTTGAGGTCTTTCGACAAAATGTCCCGCGGCCGTGAACCGATTGCCAATACAATGGTATCGGCCTCCACCAGGCTTATTTCACCGCACAGCGATTGCACCCTCGCTCCTTGCTCCGTAACAGCAATGACTTTGGTTTCAGTCAGACAGGTAATGCCAAGTTGCGCGATATGTTTTTTGACACCCCATCGAGTGCTAATGCCGATATCTTTGCCAACATCTTTCAGCAACTCAACGAGGGTCACAGTTCGCGTTCCACGTTCAAGCAGTTGATGAATCACTTCATCGGTTTCCGCTTTGTGCAGCATCAAAAACTTCGTCTGTTCAGCGCTCAATGTGCCTTGATCAGCCAGGAAAACTGCGGTCTCGCAACCTACAGCGCCACCGCCCACGACAATGACCTTTTGTCCAGGAATATATTCTCCGGCCAAAACATCGTTGGCTTGAACGACATTGGTCCCATCCGATTCAATGGCAAAGGGCGCCTTGATCGGCTCGCTGCCACTCGCAACCACCACTGCGTCAGGCTTAAACAACAAGATATTCTCAACTGTGGCTTCCCTCGACAATTCAACCGTTACAGCCCGCTTTTCCAGCATGTGGATTTGATAGTCAAGCAAGTACTGGAAGTCGCGTTTCCCTATGGATTGCGCAGCGTAGTTCAGTTGCCCGCCCAAGCGCTGGCCTTGTTCCCACAACGTTACCTTATGTCCCCGCGCAGCCGCATTGATGGCAAACTCCATGCCGGCAACACCACCGCCGACAACCAGTATTTTTTTCGGGGCTATTACCGGCTTTGCTTCGATTGTTAGTTCTTTTCCTGCCCAATAGTTTATCATGCAACCGACATCCTGGCCGGAAAATCGTTTGTCATAGCAGCCTTGTCCGCAGGCGATGCATCGCCTGATTTCTTTTAGGCAGCCTGCTTTGGCTTTGTTCGGCAAATCCGGATCAGCCAACAAGGCTCGTCCCATATTCACCATATCAGCAAACCCCAGCGCAATAATGCGTTCCGCCGCCACCGGGTCATTGATCCGGTTACTGGCGATGACAGGAATGTGCAGGCATTTTTTTATGTTCGCCGCAAGATACGTATACCCGCCGCCAGGCAGTTCACCGGTAGTTTGCGGGATTTTCGACTCATGCCATCCACCAGTTACATTAATGGCATCCGCACCATTCTCTTCCAATAATTTTGCCACGCGCACCGCATTTTCATTCGCGTTTCCGCCTTTAACAAAATCATTGCCACTTAATCTTACAATGACCGGAAAATCAGCGCCAACAGCATCATGGATGCCACGAATCACTTCAATCAGAAACCGGCTGCGATTCTCCCAGCTATACCCGTACTCATCCGAGCGTTGATTTGTATACGGCGACAGAAATTCCGCAATCAGATATCCAGCACTGCCGATAATTTCCACTCCATCAAAACCGACGTGTTTCGCACGCTGGGCTGCGCTAATGAAACTTTTGCGTGCAACTGCGATATCTGCGGCGCTCATTTCTTTTGGCGTCTCATGGGTATATTTATTGGCAATTGCGGAAGGTGCAACCGCTTGCCCGCCAATTTCACCGGCTTTGGCATATCCTCCGGCATGATAGAGTTGAGCGACGATCTTGGAATCATGGGCATGGACGGCATCGGTTATCTTTTTCAATCCTGCGTTATAGATATCACTATATAGGCAAATAATGCGAAATGACCGGCCCAGTTCATGGACGGCGCAGCCTCCAACGGTGATCAGGC
>DATMYT010000691.1:0-18383 GCA_035560855.1 Negativicutes bacterium
CAAGATTGACCTGCACATCAAAGATTTGGCGAACGCCATCGAAACCGGCCATGACGTGGGAGTGCCGCTGCCGTTGACCGCATCCGTCATGGAGATTCTGCAGGCGCTCAAGGTAGACGGCAAGGGTCAGAACGACCACTCTGCCATTGCTCAGTACTATGAAAAAATGGCCAAAATCGAAGCCCGCAAAAAATAGACGGCTGTCATAAACAAAGCCTGTAAAAATACATAAAAGCACAGGGCAAACCACAAACGCCGGGATCAAAAGGCGAGAGAGGTTTGCCCTGTGCTTTTTTGGGGTATCGCTTATTGGACGCCGTCGGCGATTTTCTCGCAGGGGTAAACGTTCTTAATGTCTGTGTGGAACAACAATCCTTTGGATTGCGCCATCATTAAAGCAATGTGCGCGATTTTGGGAACATTTTTATATTGATAAATACTTGAATCGAGAAATTCGATTTCGAGGATGCGGGCACCCTCGTCATAACCGATGGATTTGATATCGGTGGACATTACGTAGGTTCGCTGCATGGGGAGCACCTCCAATCGTATAGAAGCTCAAAACCCAACCAAAGCCAGCGCGCGTTCGGTTAAATCGGGGGCAATCGTGGCAAACAGCAGCAGTAGGGTTAATGCAATCAAGACGATCGTGAAGGTCCAAATGACCACATTATACAGCCGGGAATTGGCGTACTCTCCCATCAGGTTCTTGTCACTGGCCAGAAGAACCATGAAAATCAGGATAGGCGGAAGCAGGACGCCGTTGACTACCTGCGACATCAGCATAATATGATATAAAGATAAGTTCGGCCATAGTACCATGGTAGCGCCAATCACAATCAACAACGTATACAGTCCGAAGAACACCGGGGCTTCTTCATACGATTTACTGACGCCATGCTCGAATCCGAAAGCCTCGCAGACAGCGTAGGCCGTGCTAAGAGGCAGAATAAAAGCGGCGAGAACCGATGCACCGAGAAGGCCAAAAGCAAACAGCATCGAAGCAAACCGACCGGCCAGGGGCTCCAGCGCCAAAGCAGCGTCTTTTGCCGTTTCGATGGGAATATGATTGGCGAAAAGAGTGGCGGCCGTAGCTACAATGATAAAAAACGCAATAAACCCGGTGAAAAAAGAGCCGATTAACACATCCCACAAGGTGTACTTGTAATCCTGGGCGGTAATTCCTTTGTCCACAATCGATGACTGCACGTAAAACTGCCCCCAGGGCGTGATGGTAGTTCCGATCACACCCACGGCCATCAGCACGAATTCAGCATTGCCGCTGAAGCTCGGGGTTACCGAAGCCGTGAATACCTCGCCCCAGGGCGGATTGATGATTACACCGGACAGCACATAGCTGAAAAAAGTCAGGCACAGCGCCAGAAAAAACTTCTCCATCCGTTCATAGCTGGCTTTGACCACCAGCCACCAGACGATGAAGGCCATCACCGGCGTGGAAATATATTTGCTGACGCCAAAAATCTCAAAACTGGTGGCGATGCCGGAAAACTCGGAGATCGTGGTGCCAATATTGGCGATCAAGAGGACTACCATCGCAAACAGAGTCCATTTCACACCGAATTTTTCCCGAATGAGGTCCGAAAGACCCTGACCGGTAACCGCGCCGGTGCGGGCGGAGATCTCTTGCGCGATAGCCAGGCAAACCGTGGCGACAAACATGGTAAAGAGCAGCGCATAGCCGTATTTTGCGCCAGCTGCGGCATAGGTGGCAATGCCGCCGGCGTCATTGTCGGCAAAAGCAGTTACAATTCCCGGTCCCATGACAGAGAAGAACGCTGCCAGGCGCGCTCGGGAAGATTTCAAAACTTTCATCAGTTCCATCAGCGTTTTCTCCCGGTTGCGACCCGACGGGCAAAGCTAAACCACGAGTACGGATCGGATTTGCTTTTTTCCGGCAGCAGGATTTCCAACACATCGTCCACCGTGATAATGCCGAGGATCTGATTTTGCTCATCCGTCACCGGCAAGGCCAACAACCCGTATTTGTTGAAGATATCGGCAATACTGTCATGATCTTCATCCGGCTGGACAGAGACGATATTGGTATGCATGATGTTTGCCAGTGGAGTGTCGGGGGCTGCCACGATCAGCTCGCGTAGCGAAAGGATGCCCAGTAAACGATCACTATCATCCGTAACATAAACGTAATAAACAGTTTCCGCCCGGGGAGCCAGTTCGCGGATGCGCCCGATCGCCTGCTCCGCACTCAGGTGACTCGACAGACTGATAAACTCGGTGGTCATGAGGGAGCCGGCGGTGTCATCCTCATACTGCATGAGATCGCGGACTTCAGCCGCATCATCGGATGCCATCAACTGCAAGAGCCCTTGGGATTTTTCCTCTGGCAGTTCGCCCAAAATGTCCGCAGCCTCATCCGGCGGCATTTCTTCCAGGATGTCGGAAGCACGTTCCGCATCCATTTGGCCAATAATTTCGACCTGGGTGTCGAGATCAACTTCGGAGAGCGCCTCGATAACGCGGCGGTTGCCAAGCGTCTCCATGATGTCGGCCCGATGCTTGTAGTCGATTTGTTCCAAAATATCGGCGATATCAGCCGGATGCAATTGGCTTAGTTTTTCGTTGAGATTGAGCTGTAGGCTGGAAGTGCGATTCTCCAACGGCTTGATATATTGCCAGCCGACAAACTTGTTTTCCCACCGGGTGGCGAAGGATTCCAGGCCGAGACGACGGAAAAGGCCGCGCACTCCGATGTCAACAGCGCGTAGGATCAGCTGCTTTTCGCCATCGTGCTCAACCCAGGAGAGAGTGATGTCGTTGACTCGGACCAGTTTGGAACCGGACAGATCAATGATCTGCTTGTCCAGCAGCCAACGGCTGATGTAAAGTTGGTCAGCGCTTAGCGGGATGACATTGCCGGAGGGGAATGTGCTGTTTAAATGAAGGCCTTTGCTGTCGATTTGATCAATGGACGAAACAGGAACGACATCCTGTGAACGGCGAATAATTTTGATGCCGGCTACTTTGGGCGACACACTATCCCAGGTGACGACCATGTCCCGCACTTGGCCGACTTTCTTGCCGGAGGCGTCGAATACTGGCAAGCTGAGCAGCTGACTAAAATAGAACTCCCCTAAATACTTGAATTCGCTCATGCTTTCCCCCTCCTTCGTACACAGATAAAACAAAAAGGCCTCCCGTTGCAAACAGAAGGTCTCTTCAACCAATAAATAAAACAAACGACCTTCTCTACTCGTTGAGTTTTGGCACTGCATAACGTAGAGCTAGAGAAATCTCAGCCACATTAGATAGAACCTTAAGTCGGTAATACCTGTTCAACCCATTGGCGTCTTTCGACGTTTCGGGGCAGTGGCGTCTGTTTACGCAGGAGCCTCACCTAACAGAGAATTGTCAATATTCTTTTCGTCTCTTCCATTATAGGCTTGGCATTTTGCAACGTCAACCCTTCGAAAATAATTTGAAAAAACAGTTGAATTGAAGGGAATTACATGAGGATTGTCGTATTTTAAATTATAGGAACAGCTACGCTGACTTGATCGGGAGCTTACTACTCCAAATACGGGATTATGTTACTATATGAGTTGCTATATGAGGATTCTGATTCGGGTGGTAAGGTGAGAAACGATGATCATTGTAGCGGTTTGTGACGACAACGAAAAAGAAAGAACGGAACTGTGCCGTGTGATTGAACAGTTCTTGCAAAGCCGGGGCATTAACGGGAAAGTCTTTGCCAGTGGCAGCGCCGAAGAACTGCTCTCGGTCATGGAGTGCAATAAGCTCCGGTTCGACATTATCTTCCTGGATATTATCATGGAAGGTATGGATGGAATGACGTGCGCCCGGTTGATTCGGCAGGAAGATAAACTGGTCAAGCTCATCTTCTTAACAAGTTCTACGGATTATGTTTACGAAGGGTATGAGGTAGAGGCCGCAGGCTATCTCTTGAAACCTGCGAATTACGCCAAACTGGCGAGCGTTCTGGGGAAAGTCGTTGACCAGATTCAAGATATTGCGAAGGATAGTATGGCGATTGTCAGCGGCGGCGGAACCCAACGGGTGAAGATAACAGACATTCTGTATCTTGAAAGCGGCAAGAACCGTGTTAGTATCGTTTTGGCAAAGCCGGATGAGAAATTGATCGTGTATACCAAGCTGGATGATTTTGAGCAACATTATCCGTCGAAAATGTGGATTCGTACGCACAAGAGCTTTCTGGTCAATTACCTGTATATTGAGCAGTACGTCAATGATGAATTTGTGCTGCGCGACGGGACCGTGATTCCCATCAGTCGATCCTATCGAGACCGGGCACGGGAAATGTTTTATTCCCTCCTGCACAATACCTGATAATTTCTAAACCATGCGCCGCAGTGGTACATGGTTTTTTGTCAATTTTACCGGGAAAGCTGCTATTTTTACTTTAACGGTAAAAAGTCAGATAATTTCGTAGTATACTTCAACTGAACGGGCAAAAAAATTCATTGTCGGTAAAATGATTTTTAAGGAGTGAAAAGAAATGAACACAAAAAAAATCGCGCTCGTAGTCCTTGTACTCATATTCAGTTTGAACTTTGTCGTTTACGGAAGCGAAATTTCGGTTACCGATTATGCCAACCCGGAATACTGGTTGTCTTTGCCTGTGTCCACCGAGAAAACGGTGGATGTTTTTTACCTTTACCCGACAGTATTTCAAAAGGTTGATAAGAATGAGCCGAACGTTTGCGATATTGATAATCCGGTTATGTTGAAAAATTCGAAACTGGCGCTTGCTTTCCAGGCGTCTGCGTTTGAACCGGTAGGAAATCTTTTCGCTCCCTATTATCGGCAGGCGGATGCGGCGTATACTCTGGCGCTGCCGCTCGCGGAGCAGGGCAAAGTGATTGGCGGCATTCCCACAGCCGATGCAGTGGCGGCCTTCGATTACTATATCCAAAATTACAATCAGGGACGGCCGTTCATTTTGGCCGGACATTCGCAAGGCTCCAATGTGCTGCTGTATTTACTCAGCGGCTACATGAAGGAACATCCCAAGGTGCAGGAACGCATGATCGCCGCTTATGTGATCGGCTATTCCGTTACCCCGGAATATCTGGCGAAGAATCCGCACCTGAAATTTGCGAAGGGTTCGCAGGATACAGGCGTGATCATTTCTTACAATACGGAAGCGCCAAAAATGGAGGGTAAAAGCCCGGTCGTGTTGCCTGGGGCTCTGGTGATAAACCCCATTAGCTGGACACGGGGAGAAAAAACTGCCACTGCTGCGGAAAATCTGGGCTCGGTAGACATGGACGCAACCGGGAAAATGGTAACGTTGCAACACTATGCAGATGCTCGGGTGAGTAAGGAGCGGGGTGTAGTGATTTGCAGTACGGTGGATGTTAATAAGCTGTCACCGGGCAATCAAGTATTCCCCAAAGGCGTCTATCACCATTACGATTACTTATTTTACTATTATAACCTCAGAGAAAATGCCGCTACTCGAACGGAAAACTTCCTAAACAAATAAAAAGAGGAGGGGCTCCCCTTGGCGCGTGGCGAACATAAGAAAATTCTGGTGATCGATCACTCCGGTCTGAATCGTCTGCAAGCCAAGTTGACCCTGGAGAAAAAGGGATTTACCGTTCTGGAGCTGGACAACGCCGCCGATTACTTTCATTCCCTTTGGAGCTATACCGATATTGGGTTGATTCTGCTGGATTTTATTCATCTTTCGGGCATGAGCGGAGCAGATTTTTTGACGCGGATGCAGCAATACAGCTGCAACCCCTGGCCCCCTGTGATCATCGTTTCCAGCGATGCGAACGCGCAGATGGTCGCGAGCGCCATCGGTCTCGGCGCCAAGGATTGCCTGAGTAAGCCCTTCAACGAAGAGGATCTGTGCCGACGCGTCGAACGCCACGTTGGCTGCATAAAAGAGTTTTTTGTCGGCAAACAACTCTGGAGCATTGATTTAACCTCGAATGGTTGCGCTCTTGGAACCGGCGTGGCCGTGATCGACGGAAACTCTGTGGCGGGCGGTACATCCCGGTTCTATTTCACCGGCTATTGTAACCTTCGGTCCGATCCGGTATCGGCCCGGATCACCGTCACCCTTTTCGCACCGGGTCAGTCCGCCTTCGGTTCGGCCTTCAACAGCTACACCGTTGTGCTGCACGGGTCCCAGAGTAATGATGAGTTTGTGCTGTATGGTCACATGGAGGATCATCCGGAAAACAAACTGACTTCTGTGATGAAAAAACTGGCGGACCTATAGCGTTGTGGTTGATAACGTCAAAATCGGCTTAGTGACGCGTACAATGCGGAAGTGGTCAACTGAGTGGAAAGCCGATCCGCCAATAGATAAATGCTTATTTTTTGTGAAAGAGAGTGAAAAACATGTGTAAATTCAAAATGACTTGGCTGCTTGTTACGCTGATGATTGTGGGCTGCGTCTCGACGGGTCTGGCGGCGGCTCCCTCCGAGCCGAGCTACCCCATCGATTCCACCGTTGTAACTACGACGGAACGTACCGTTCTCCCTGTACCCGTGCCGGCAACTTCGCCCAAGCTTCTTCCGACGGAGATCGCCAAATTTTCTCAGAATGGATATGGCCTCTGGCAGTTCGACAAAGGGATGGGTTTTCAAAAAAGACTGGATCTGATGCCGCTTGATTATGCCGGAATATCAGTTGCCAATCAGGCTAAACTGTTGCGATTTTTCACGATCACGGATATTCATATTTCCGATAAGGAAAGTCCGGCCCAGGCCATTGGGTTTGGCTACCGAGGCGGAGTTTCGTCGGGTTATTCACCGATTATGCTCTATACAACGCATGTTCTGGACGCCGCTGTTCAGACGGTGAACGCTCTTCACAAAAAAAATCCGATCGACTTCGGTCTTTCGCTCGGGGATACCTGCAACAATACCCAGTATAACGAGTTGCGCTGGTATATTGATGTCCTGGATGGCAAAAAAATAAACCCGGACTCCGGTGTCAAGGATGATCCCATTCCCGGACCGCTCAATGATTATCAGGATGCATATCAGGCGGCCGGTTTGGATAAGTCGATTCCCTGGTATCAGGCCAGAGGTAATCACGATCATTTCTTTGTCGGCTTCCTGCCGCAGAACGATTACAGCCGTCAGGCTCTCGTCGGCGAGGAGATTATCAATTTGGGCAATGTGTTCGCTGACCCCCGCGGCATGGACAGCCGCGGCATGTATATGGGCGCCATCGACGGACGGACGCGCTACGGAGATGTCATCGGCGCCGGTCCTACCAAAGACTTCCCAACTCCGCCGAAAGTGCCGGCGGCCGACCCTAACCGCCGTTCAGTTTCACGTCAGGAATGGATGGGTGAATTTTTGAAAACTTCTTCCACTCCGGTCGGGCACGGATTCACCCAGGACAGTGTGGACAAAGACTTTGCTTCCTATAGCTTTGAACCGAAGTCGAACATTCCGATCAAGATCATTGTGCTGGATGATACCCAACGAAACGAAGAACCTATCGATCTGGGGTCTTTGGGCTATGGACACGGTTCGCTGGACCAGGAACGCTACGACTGGTTGGTAAAAGAACTGAATAAGGGACAGGCTGAAGGCAAACTGATGATTATCGCCGCGCACATTCCCATTGGCGTAGAACCGTACCCTTCGATGATGGGTTGGAGCAAATTCGCACCGGTAACCGAAACCCAGTTTATCGCCAAACTCCAGGAATATCCGAATTTTGTCCTGTGGGTCGCAGGCCATCGCCACATCAATACCGTTACGGCATTTCCCTCGCCAGATCAAGCTCGACCTGAGCTCGGGTTCTGGCAGATCGAAACTTCGGCTCTACGAGATTTTCCACAGCAGCTTCGCACGTTTGAAATCGTTCGCAATAGCGACAATACGGTGTCAATCTTTGCCGCCGACGTGGACCCGGCGGTTAAGGACGGAACGCCTGCAGCAATATCACGGTCTTACGCTGTCGCGGCGCAGCAGATCTTTAAAAATGACTCGGCCTACCTTCCCACAGGCTCCTATAATGTAGAGCTTGTCAAACAATTGAGCCCGGAAATGCAGGCGAAGATTCGGGGAGTCGGCAAGCCGATCCGTGATTAATTGATGAAGTGATGCAACCCAAAGGGCCGGTACGTGCTACTCCCGGCCCTTTTGCTTGACCACAGGTTGGTAACTGGCACTGGCAAAATTACAGTTCCTGAGCTGAAAAATGGAGGAATATTGATGAAACGAATGCTCTTTCTAGTTCCATTACTTCTGTGTTGTCTGGTTCTAGGGCCACGGACGGCCGGGGCCACGGAAGGCGGCTCAAGCTATTATTTTCCCGGTTCCTCCACGACTTTTGTGACCGCGGTAACTCCGGAGCCCGGATTCATGGTTGCCGACCAAGTGCTGTATTTCAAGGGATATGCCAGCAAAGCGGTGCTGCGCGGACATGTGAACCTGGAACTTGATTCGAGTGCCGTTTACAACTACATGGCGGGGTTCTATACCTTTAAGAAACCTGTATTTGGTGGCCGTCTGCAAATCGGAGCGGCGATTCCTTCGACCGGTAATGTCAATGTTAATGTCAGCGCCGATTCTACGCTGGGATCACGCAACCTTTCCGGCAACAGCAATGGATTTGGCGATACAGTCGCATCGGCTTCGCTGTATTGGAAAAAGAGTGATATCTTCTATAAATTGACTCAATCGGTCTATATTCCAACCGGAGCGTACACCGCCGGCAACATCGCGAATGTAGGCCGGAACTACTGGGCGTTCGATACTTCGCTCGCCATGACCTGGATGAATAAAAAAGGCACAGAAATTTCCATTACGCCAGGAATCTTGATCAATACGAAAAATCAGGGTACCGATTATCAGTCGGGTAACGAGTTTCACATTGATGTTGCGGTGAACCAATTCCTGAAGCCCAACGTGGCGGTAGGATTGCACGGCTACTACTATAGCCAGATGTCGGATGACAGCGGCAGCGGCGCGGTATTGGGCGGCTTCCGGGGCCGGTCGCTCGGATTCGGACCCGCCATTCTCTGGATGCCGAAGTTTGGCAAGGGAAATCTCTCCGTTGTCGCAAAATGGCTCCGTGATGTGGATGATACCAACCGCATGCACGGCGATTATGGTCAATTTATCATTGGTTACAAGTTCTAACCGTTGCTAGAGCGAAAGGAAAACCAATAGGGAAAGAGAAAGGAGAAAAGTTATGAAGAAGCTTTTGGTGAAGAGCCTGCTCATTCTCCTGCTGCTCGCAAATACGGCTTTTGCCGCCGAGCCCTTGCCTTCATGGAACGATACCGCGTCCAGGCAGGCCATCATTACTTTCGTTGAACAGGTGACACAGGAAGGCTCGCCGAACTTTACGCCGATTCCCGAACGTATCGCTACTTTTGATAATGATGGCACGCTTTGGTCGGAGCAACCAATGTATTCCCAAGACTACTTCGTAATCGACCGCATCAAAGCGCTCGCACCGCAGCACCCCGAATGGAAGCTGAAACAACCATTCAAGGCCGTGTTGGAAAACGATATGAAAGCGGTCGCCGGACTTAGCTGGCCTGCATTTCAAGAACTCATCATGGCTACACATGCCGGTTACAGCACCGAAGAGTTCGCGCAAATCGTCAAAGATTGGGCGGCTACGGCAAAGCATCCGCAGACAGGCCGTCTCTATACGGAGATGGTCTTTCAACCGATGCTGGAGCTGCTCAGCTACCTGCGTGACAATGGGTTCACGACCTATATGGTGACAGGCGCCAATCAGGAATTTGTTCGCCCTTGGGCGGAAAAGGTTTATGGATTTCGTCCCGAGCAAGTCATCGGTTCCAATCTCAAGCTAAATTATGAGTTGCGCAACGGTGAGCCAGTCATCATCCAAATGCCGGAGTACGTTCTCATGGTCGACAATGTGGGAAAACCGGTGGCGATCAACCAGTACATCGGCCGCCGTCCCATCGCCTCGTTCGGCAATTCCGACGGGGATTTGCAGATGCTCCAGTGGACAACCGCTGGCAGTGGCCTGCGACTGGGGCTTCTCGTGCACCACACTGATGCCGTGCGTGAGTGGGCTTATGATCGCAAGACTGATGTCGGGAAGCTGGACAAAGCGCTCGATGCTGCAAAGGACAAAGGCTGGATTGTTGTCGACATGAAAAACGACTGGAAGATCATTCATCCCTTCGAAAAGAATTAAAATTAAATATAGGGGGGGTTGGTTGCGAATGAAGCTAAAGAAGATTCTATCGATTGTTACGATGGTGCTCTATCTGAGTAGTATGGCTTTACCAGTCTATGCCTGCACCACGACAATTGTAGGCAAAGATGCTTCGGTCGATGGGTCGGTCATGGTTTCTCACTCTGATGACGGTCTGAACGATGGCAGCATGATTTATATTCCGGCGCAGGATCACAAGCCCGGTTCGCTCCGGGCGGTGTATTATTCCCATGCGTCGCTGGACTTCAAACCGCAGTGGGGAGCTACGATAAGCCATCGCATCGTGACCAAGGATCGCGGCCCCAATTACGATATCAAGGATGTACCGCCCAGCGTGCCGCTCGGCTTTATCCCGCAGGTGGAACACACGTATGCTTATTTTGACGCCAATTACGGTATCATGAACGAGCATCAGCTTTCCATCGGCGAGTGCACCGACAAAGCGAAAGTGCACCCCGAACCGGACCCCGGCAAACGCATTTTTTACTCCGCCGAACTTTCACGGGTCGCTCTCGAACGGACCAAAACCGCCCGCGAGGCCATCAAACTCATGGGTGAACTCATTGAAAAATATGGCTACTATGGCACGGGGGAAACGTTGATGGTGGCCGATCCAGGCGAAGGCTGGGTCATGGAGATGGCCGGGTATGACATGAACGGAACCGGCGGCGTCTGGATCGCCCAACGCGTGCCTGATGATCAGTTCTTTGTTGCCGCCAACCAGTTCCGTATCCGCGATGTGCGCCCCAATGCCGATGATATGATGTTTTCGGCCAACATTTTTGAAATCGCCCAGTCTAAAGGCTGGTGGAAACCCGAAAGCGGACCGCTAGACTTCGCCAGTGTTTACGGCGACGGCGAATTTCACCATCCTTACTATTCGCTTCGCCGCGTCTGGCGCGCCCAGTCGCTGGTTGCTCCGTCCCTCAATCTTTCGCCTTGGGCCGAAGGGCCCTTTACCCGGGCGTATTCCTTTGGCGTAACTCCTGATAAAAAACTGTCTGTCGCTGATCTCTTTGCCATTCATCGGGATAACTACGAAGGTACGGAATTTGATCTGACCAAAGGATTGGCGGCCGGTCCGTTCGGCGATCCCAACCGCTTCGAAGGCAATGCGGAAGGAATGGCGGATAAGGAAGGCAGGCTTACGCCGGTAATCGGGGAGTTCGAACGTCCCCTGAACATTTACCGCTGCGTCTATGCGCATGTAAACCAATCCCGCAGCTGGCTGCCGAATGCCATCGGCGGCGTAGTGTGGTTCGGCCCGGACCGTCCGGCGACAGCGGTGCTGATGCCTTTCTATGCCGGAGCCACGGATTTGCCGACGCCTATCCAGAAAGCGGATATTCTCAAGTTTGACCGCAACAGCATGTGGATGGCGTTTAACTATGTGGCGAACTATTCCATGCTCAAATATTCGTACATGATCAAAGATATTCACGCCGTACGCGACCAATTCGAAAATAACGCATTTGAGCGGCAACCCAAGCTGGAAGCGGACGCTCTCGCACTCTGGAGCAAAGGCGATCAGAAGGGTGCCCGCGAGATGTTGACCCGCTACAGTGACCAAAACGCCAATGCCGTGCGGGCTGATTGGTGGAAATTGGCGGCCAATCTCTATCTCAAGTACAACGATGGCTACCTCAACACGCAGAAAACCATTGCCGATCCCGTGTTTTATCCGGCCTGGTGGCTCAAGCAAGTCGGCTATGAAAATGGCCCTACCAGTTACCAGAAAAAGCCGGCCAGTAATTAAATAATAAGCAGGCAAAGCCCTTCGGCAAGTAAGTCGGAGGGCCTTGTCATAGCCGAAAACGAATTAGGCGGCTTAGCAGGATATTAGCAGGGAGCTAGCGAATATTTTTCGGTAATGCAGAAAAAATGTAAAAAACAAAAGGAGACGTGGCATATGAGCGCAATTCGGGTCATGGTGGTCGACGATTCGCCATTTTCCCGCACATTGCTGGCAGAAGCCCTGACGCAGGGAGGCTGCGAAGTGGTGGGAGAAGCGGAGTCGATCGAAACGCTGATTCAGGTATATGATGAGTGTAAGCCGGACCTTGTGACCATGGATATTGCAATGCCGGGTGCGGATGGATTTGAATGCACCAAAACCTTGCGGTTACACGACCCAGCCGCTAAGGTGATTTTGGTCAGTTCCATGAAGGATGAAGAGACGGAAGCGGATGCCAGGCATGCAGGCGCAGTAGGGTATGTCCAGAAACCTGTGGAAGAGGACGTACTGCTCAGAGTGATTCAAAATGTCATGTCGCCGGATAAGATGTTTGGAAATCTGGACGCCTGGAGCTGTGATATTTTCGCCGAAGTGTTGGCGCAAAATATCACCCGCATGACAAAAAGTACAGCGAAAATTACCGAGCAAGCCGATCTGCGAAAAAATATTTCCCAGGGAATAACCGTAGTAATCGGGATTATCGGTCGGTATCCGGGCTCTATTGTGTTTGATCTGACGCAGGAGGCCGCTGAAAAAATGGCGGAAATCATGTTGCGCCGTCCGGCGAAGAGCCCGGCGGAAGTGGTGTCCGTCGCTGCGGAATTCGCCAATGTGGTGGGGGGCGTTGCCTGCTCCATGTTGAACCGCAAAGAAAAATCGTTTGGGCTGCGGGTCGCGCCGCCGAGTGTGTTTCAGGGGGCGACGAATGAAATTATCAGCCCCATGCTCCACATGCATGGTGTGGAAGCCGACACCGACTTCGGGCGGCTTAGCCTGAGCTTCGGGTTTAAGAAGGGGACGGTATTGTGGATGTAAACAGGATTAACCCAATCCTTGATGCGGTGGCCGGCACATTGCCGCAGCTCGGGTTCCAGACGGTGTCGAAGAAATCCGTGGCCTTGGGCGGCTCGGTGCTGAACTGGGCGGGTGTGATGATCAACATCGGCATGCTCGGGAGCATCAAAGGCTCGATTGCTATTGGCATGAGCACCGCGGGGGCCTGCCGGTTTGCATCGACGATGATGATGGGGATGGAAGTAAAGGAACTGGACGAGCTATCGCAAAGTGCGATCTCGGAGATGGCGAACATGGTTTGCGCCAATGCCTGTACCCGGTTTAGCCAGGATGGGATAGAAGGCGTTGATATTTCGCCGCCGGTTTTGTTTGTGGGCGAGGGCGGCAAGGTGACGCTGCCGGTGCCGAAAGTGATTTCGGTGGCTTTTATGGTGGATGACATTCAGGTGGATATTCATATTGGGTTGCATGAGTAAGGGCGAAAAAAGTAAGGCGGGCGCGAATAAGAAGTGGGGTATGAGAACGCTTCGACGCTTCGCTTGACCTCCGCTTATCGCGTGCCCCGCTCCTTATTCTGGGTGTACTTATTAAATTATAAAGCCCTCCGGCCTTAATGGCGGAGGGCTTTGCTGTCTCTATGAATGACGGGCTTTAGTAGGGAGGGATTGCCAGAGCGGCAGATTCTACTTTGCAGTCGCGCGAGGGGTTCAGGTTCTTGGCGCGAACGGCGGCGAGCTCTGCTTTGACTGCTTCCAGGTCCGCCCGAAACCCGGCATTGGCGTGCAGGCTGGCGACAACGGCGCTGGCCGTGATACGGCCCCACGCCACGTCGCTGTACCAATGATGGTTGCATACATTGCGACTATCGCCAAAGGCGCGACCCCGGGCAAGAAGCGAGTCGGCATTTTCCGGCGAAATTTCACTCAGAATGAGGGCCCAGGTCCAGCCAATAGTGGCATGACCGGAGGGATACGAGCCGTCTTTCTCTAAATGCGCTATGGTTTCCGGGGCGCAGATTGGCTGCTTGTTCAGCACGAACGGGCGTTGGCGCATATAATGATTCTTGGCGGCGGCGGTTGTCAATCCCGAATCTGTCATTACCCGGCGAAGCAGTGTGTATAGCTTCGGCGTATCCTGCTCCGTGATGGGGGCGTTGAGTGCGCAGGAGTAAATACCGGCGGCGTGCGGGAAACTCAGATCATAATCCGAAAGAGCCAGATCGAAGCGAGCTGTTCCGCGTACGGCAAAGGTTCGCTGGGCGACGTCTTCGTCCAGAGCGAAGGCGGCGGAATCAGGCGCAGGCGGCGGAGGCAGCAGTGCAAGGCTATCGATGTAATCCGTTTTCCCCAAATACCCTGGTAACAAGTTCAGCTTTTTGGACAGGACGGTGTTGCTCTCGACCGGGGCGTCAACTCCGGCTGCGAAAACGTACCCGCTAAACAGGCTCAGAGATAAGATCAAGGCCAGTGTCGCAGTAAGAAAGAGGGATTTTTTTGTTTTCACGTGGGAACCTCCTTTTGCTACAATCTGTTTTCTTCATTATATACTACTGCGCGATCCCGCTGGCATGAACAAGGAAAACTCGCATCAATTTGAGGAAAAATAGCAGTTTGTAGCAAGAAGGAGGGGCCAAAATGAAGGGTTAGCTTACGGTCGCCAACCCGATAAAAACCAAAATAGCGCCCAGAAGCATTGCGCCATTGACAGCCTCCGCCAGAAAGAACGCGCCCATGATCATGCTCATGACCGGAACGATAAAATGAAAGACTACTGTCTGAAAAGGACTGGTTTGCTGTACGCCCTTGTACCAAAAGATGAAGGCGACAATAGTCCCCAGAACGACAATATAGAGAAGCCCTAGCCAAATAGCAGCGGAATACGACACAGCCATATTCACGCCTTGCAGCGCCGCATACGCTAAAATAACCGGTGTTCCGGCCAGCATGGCCAGTGTCGTAAGTTTCGCCGGTGAGTAATACTGCAATAAGGGTTTGGCCAGTACCGCATAGAATGAAAACAACAAGGAGCCGACAACCATCAGTGCATTACCGATAAAAAGCTCGGAGGCAAGGCTGAAGCGTGCGCCGGGGGTCCAACTGACGATCACACAGATTCCGGCAAAGGCGGTAAGGGTACCGAGCCATTTTTTCGGGCGCATTTTTTCTGCGCCGGTCATTAGGGAGTAGACGCCGGTAAAAATCGGCGAAGCGGAAATCAAGAGGGCCGCATTGGCGGATGTAGTTTTGTGAATGCCGTATGTCCAGACGATGTTATAAAGCCCGACACCCAAAAGTCCCAGCAGCAAAATCGGCGCGAAATGCTCGCGGCGTACGCGCAGCGATTCCCCGCTAAGCAGCAAATAAGCGAGAAAAAGCACAGAGGCCAGTGAAAAGCGAATCGCCAGAAAAGTGCTTTCGGGGACGATCTGCAGAACGGCTTTGACCAACGGATAGTTGATGCCCCAAAGCAAGGCGGCAGTAATGGCAAACCCGTTGCATCCTTTCATTGCGTAGCTTCTAACCTGCCTAGCTCGATAACTTTCCCGTCGTCAGCGAATTCCCCTTCCAGTTCGCCGAGTCGCAGCAGCATCTCGCTACTCATATGCGTGAGGACAAGCCGCTCGGCTTGCATTTCGGGCCAGTGCTTCAGCAAGGTTTGCAGGTCCATGTGATATTTGACCTTCTTCTCATAATAGTAGGCTTCCGCGATCACAAGATTTGCAGCGTTGCAGGCGGGCATCAAGGCATCCGTCCACTCGGTGTCTCCGGTATAGGCGATGATCTGGTCGCAGCATTCGATTCGTAGCGCCAGCGAATCGTCCGATACCATATGCTCCACCCGGTAGGGCGTAACTTGCAGTCCAGGTAAAGCCTGGCGCACGCTTGGCGTCAGCTCCAAAATCTCAACCGGAAATTTTCGCTGGACGGTGGCAGAGCCCGGAAACATCGTTTCCATCAACAGGGTAAGCTTCTTGGCGGTTCCGACGGGCCCGGCGATTACAAGAGGCTTCGTGCGTTTGCTGATAAGTTGTCCATCCAGAATAAAAAACGGAATGCCGCCGAAATGGTCTCCGTGCAGGTGGGAAATCAAGATCACATCCACTGCGTCGGGATTGACGTGGTAACGCCGCATCGCCGGCATGACAGTAGCGCCGCAGTCGATGAGAAAATTACAGTCTGGCGACTCGACCCAGAGGCAAGGCTGCAGGCGACCTCCACTGCCAAAGGCATCTCCGCTTCCCCAAAATGTCACACGCATTTTTGTCATGTTTTTCCCTTCTTTCTTTTGCCAATTCCATTATTAATGCGCTTTTTCGTATGCTGCTTCAGTTCCCCAATTTCGTTTCCATGAGAATAGGATGAAACTCGTCATAGCGAAGAAACCGGCGCCGATCAGGATATTTTCCACACCGAACAAATCTGCCAGATAACCACCTCCCAGCATGGAAAAAATGGCCGGCGGAGTGAGTACGGCAGTCACTGAGCCGTAGACGCGGCCTCTCATGTCGACTCGCGTTGCCTTGTCCCGGAGCGAATGGAGCCCTACAAGCGTCACATAAAATATGACATAGCCCCAAAATGCGACACTCAGAGCGAGCCGAAAATCGTGTAGTAATCCCAATGCGGTAAAACAAGCGTAATGGAGCAACAGCCCCCAAAAAACCAGGGTCGAGTAAGGCAATCGCTTGACAACCCACGGACCGACGAGACTGCCGAGGATGCTTCCGGCCCCGATAACCGTCATAAATAGGCCATATTCCGCATCACCGCCGCCGAGAAAAGCTTTGACATACACGACGAATAGTGAGATCTGCAGGCCGATGAAAAGTCGCCAAAGCACCGAGACCGACAGCAGGAAACGGACGTCTGGATTTCGTCGCATGTAGATAAGCCCTTCCTTGAGATCAACTATAATGTTTTTGCGACGTACGATCGAGGGATCCGCCGCCGGTAGACGGATCTGTCCCGCCAATCCCATCACCGCAAAATAAAGGCCGCCGGTCAAATAAAATAATGTTTCAATCCTGTAGAGTGAACTGGCGATTCCTGCAATTAATGGCGCGCCGACTTTGGCCAAGTTCAGCAGCGCCAGCACAAGCGAATTTCCCTGCAAAAATCCGTCGTGCGCCATGAGTTCCGTCATCAAGGCTGTTCGTGCATTGGATATACAGGTCAGAAAGATAGCGATCAGCGTCCACAAAAGATAGATTGCGTTCAGGTTCGGCATGAATACCATCGCGATCATCAACAGTCCGATTATGCCTGAGACCACAGACAAAACTTTGGCGCGGGCATAGCGGTCAATCGCGATTCCGTAGAAAGACGCAAACAAGCGCGGCGCCAAGGTTAACGCGGCAAAAACTCCAACTTTGAAAGCGTTTTGGCTAATATCGTAAACATAGAGAGTCATCACAAAAAAAATAAATTCATAGCCAAAAGCAGACAGGATAAACGCGGCAAAAAAACGAATCATATTGCCGTTGTTCGAGAAGTTCACACATACGCCTCCTTGAATTCCCAGTATCCAAAAGTAGGGACGATAGAGCTATAATAATAACGAAGGCTGACCGGTCATAAATAGTGTACCTGTCGCCGAATGTTGCACGATAGTATTTTCTTGCTGCGTGGGGTGAAGCATGACGATGTCGAATGAAAAAGTGCATTTTTTTCGCGCGCCGGATTTGCCGGAGGTGGAGCTGTATCAGACAAATGGAGTGTTTGGCTCGGTGGACCGTCATGTGCACTCCGTTTTCAGCGCCAGTGTTACCGTGTCGGGGCTCCGCATTCACGAAACCAGGCGCGGGAAAGTCCCGGTTCCTCCCAATGGCATTTTGATTGTCAATGTGGGTGAAATGCACGGCAGTCTGGCAAGCGGAGCCGCGTCCGCGACTCGGGCGCTTCGCATTCAGCCGCGCTTCCTGCGCAAAATAATCGCCGAGATAACCGGTCGTCAAGACGATATCCTTCCGCTTCGGCAGCCGGTTATCCAGGAGGCGCAGTTGGCGCGTCAACTGCTGGAAGTGCAGTCGATGTTGGTCGCTTCCCCGTCCCGGCTGGAAAAGGAAACAAGAATTCTGGGCCTGTTCTACCAGCTGTACTCCCGGCACTCGCTGGAAAATTTGCCGATAGTGCGCATGGGGCAGGAAAAAAAATCGATAGCCCGCGCCTGCGAATACTTGCAGGCGTGTACTACCGAAAATGTTTCGCTGGAAACGTTGTCTGAGATCGCCGGCCTCAGTCCGTTTCATTTCTCCCGCCTATTTACCAAAGAAGTCGGCGTTCCGCCGCATGCATACCAAGTGCAGGTTCGGCTGCAAAAAGCCACGGACTTGTTGGCCGCCGGTTGCTCCGTAACAGATGTCGCTTTTGCTACAGGTTTTTGCGATCAAAGCCATCTGCAAAAAGCATTCAAACGGAAGTATGGCATTACTCC
>DATMYT010000692.1:0-11421 GCA_035560855.1 Negativicutes bacterium
GTATAGTTCGCAGGAAGATCTTATGGGTTTGAGGAATCTATACCTAATATGGTAATGAATGAGGAGGTACGGCCGTGGCACGGATTGTCTTCATTGCTCCCAATTCCAGATTATACGAGGTAGGGCAGCAGATCATTGCAGACATGGGGTTATCTCATCAAGTTGATGTCTATCAGGCAATTTTGCGGGATGGGGTGACAATTGCCCGTCGTGCTGAAGCGGAGGGTGTGGATGTAATCGTATCCCGCGGCGGAACGGCTGAGATGATCAAAAAATCGGGAGTTCGTACACCTGTGATTGAAGTGCCGATAACCGGTCCGGATTTGGCGCAGGCTTTGCTTGACGCCAAAAAAGTTACAGGATTGGAAAACCCTAAAATTGCCGTCTTGGCTTTTGAAAATATGATGTATGATATCGAGCTTTTTAGCAAACTTTTGAATTTGAACCTGACCGTCTATGAACTAGGGACAGATGATGATATTCCTGCCGCGGTTGAAAAAGCTGCAAAGGATAAAGTTGACATTGTCATTGGCGGAATCATGACTACTCGGTTGGCGGCGATGCGGGGACTCGATACTTTAATCCTAAGTTCTGGAGAGTCTGCGTTTAGGGTCGCATTTCTGGAAGCGGAAAAGGTTGCTGGCGCCCGAATGCTGGAGAAAGAGAAGACACAGCAGTTTCAAGTATTGGTGGATTGTTCAATGGAGGGAATCATTGGGGTGGACCGTGAGAATATCATTCTCGTCTTTAACCCCGCCGCCTCAAAAATTTTGGGAAAGTCGGCTGCGACGATCATCGGAACCGATATTCGCGCCATATTGCCGGAACATTATATTGTTGACTGTTTGCAACATGGTAAGGAATGTCTCGGAGATATTTTGCGGATTAATCAGGTGAATGTCCTGCTCAATATTGCCCCAATCAAAGTTGCCGATGAAATTACCGGCGCTATTGTAACCTTTCAGGAAGCTTCCCGGATTGTCGAAATGGAAGAAAAAATCCGAAAAGAATTATATTCCAAAGGATTGGTGGCTCAGTATCGTTTCGATCAGATTCTCGGAGTGTCGCGCGAGATCACGGAGATCAAGCGGATTGCTCAGGAGTTTTCACTAATAGACGCTACGGTATTGATTAGTGGCGCATCAGGAACGGGCAAGGAATTATTTGCTCAAAGCATGCATAATAGCAGCTTACGTAAAAAAGGTCCATTTGTGGCGGTAAATTGCGCTTCCTTTCCAGCCAATCTGATGGAAAGCGAGTTGTTCGGTTATGTGGAAGGCGCTTTTACCGGAGCAAACCGCAAGGGGAAACCGGGCTTGTTTGAACTTGCACATAAAGGAACGATTTTTCTTGATGAGATTTCGGAAATGGATAAGTACGGCCAAAGTCGTTTGCTTCGAGTACTGCAGGAACGACAAGTTCGCCGCCTTGGCGATGACAAGAACATCCCCGTGGATGTGAGGATTACTGCAGCTTCCAATAGAAATTTGCTTCGACTTGTCAGGGAAGGATCTTTTCGAGAGGATTTGTACTATCGGTTGAATGTACTGACACTGAATTTGCCTGCGCTCAAGGAGCGGCGCGGAGATATTCGTTATCTGGCGGAGTATTTTCTGCAAGAAATGTGTAAAAAGCTGCACCGTGAGCTTTCGTTGGAGGACGAGGCGATTCAACTGCTGAAAAGCTATGAATGGACGGGAAATGTTCGTGAACTGAAAAATTTTATGGAGCGACTGGCTATCATGGCACGAGGACCGCTAATCACGCCTAATGCCATAAATGCCATGTTTCAAAACCGCGAATTTGACATGGACCGCCGATTTTCGATCGCAGAGCCCGCTGATGTGGTGGAGGAGAAAAAGAAAATCATTTCGATGCTGAGATCAGCCAATTACAACCAGACAAAAGCTGCGGAGTTGCTGGGGATGGATCGCAGTACGCTGTACCGGAAAATGAAGCGTTATGAGATTGGGCTCGGACTCGATCGATGCTGATTTTATTGCCTGAAAACAATTAAGTGCAACAAACGATGCAGTAATGCAACAGCAATGCAACGATTATCTGCAACAATTGGGGCACTATTTTTTTACGCTTGCCATATTATCAGTCTTTTCAGAATTGGCATGAAAATTGCAAGTGTTTATGATAGTAATCCATTATGTTTTAGATTGGTTCGTTTTTGAAACTAATTCAAGTCCGGTGAATCAAGGAAGGGGGGGCTGAGATATGCAAGAATCCATGCGTAAGTATATGAAGGTTGGACTAATCCATTTCATGGCATATCCGACGGTGATCAAAGGCGAAGGTCCTATTGAGGAGACATTCCGTAAAATTGCGGTGGACGATTATTTTGAGGTCGTAGAAATTACGTGGATTAAAGACCCTGCCGTCCGAAAAAATGTTAAAAAAATGATTGACACGTCACATATTGAAGTTGCTTATGGAGGACAACCCCGTTTACTTACAACGGGCTTGAATATTAATGATTTGGATGAGGTAAGCCGACACAAAGCCATTGACACATTAAAAGAAGGAATTGACGAAGCCTATGAGATGGGAGCGACGGGATTTGCCTTTTTGAGCGGAAAGTATTCGGTGGATAAAAAAGAGGAAGCTTATCAGGCATTAGTGGATTCAACCAAAAAACTTTGTGCGTATGCCAAAACAAAAGGAAATATGAAAATGGCGCTGGAAGTGTTTGACTTCGATGTCGATAAAAAAGCACTCATTGGCCCGGTAGAAATCGCAAAGAGATATGCAGCTGAAATTACCGCCAAGTATGACAACTTTGGTCTTATGGTTGATTTGAGTCACTTGCCATTGCTCAGGGAGAGCTCGTCGCAGTCATTGATTCCGGTCAAGGATTACATTATTCATGCACATATGGGGAATTGTGTCGTCAAGGACGTTCACCTGCCTGCCTATGGTGATACCCATCCACGGTTCGGATTTCCTGGAGGGGAAAATGATGTGGAGGAGCTCGCTGATTATCTCAGGGTACTTTTATCCATTGGGTTTCTGAACAAAGAGAAGCGTCCTGTTGTTAGTTTTGAAGTCAAACCTTTTGGTGATGAAGACCCGGATCTTGTAATTGCCGGAGCCAAAAGGGTTCTGAATCTTGCTTGGGAAAAAGTATGAAAACTATCGAACCGGAAGGGGTCGTGTGATTCAATGGAAAGTTTGGAGCGGCTGAAGGAAATTTGCAAAGATGTGCGTGCCGATATTGTCAGAATGACTTCGGCGGCCGGGTCCGGGCATCCCGGCGGTAGCCTGTCGGCTGTCGAAGCCATGACGGTTTTGTTTTTTGGTGTGATGAATCATCGTCCGACAGAAACTGATTGGCCGGAACGCGATCGGTTTTTTCTATCCAAGGGTCATGCCTGTCCAGTCTTATATTCTGTAATGGCCCGGTCCGGTTATTTTCCTGTGGAAGAACTGCTGACGCTGCGAAAATGCGGAACACGGCTACAGGGACATCCCTCGTGCAAGACACTGCCCGGCATTGAAGTTTCCAGCGGCTCTCTGGGGCAGGGACTATCAATTGCCAACGGATTTGCGCTGGCGACAAGGATTAATCAAAAAGACTATCGGGCCTACTGCCTGCTGGGGGATGGTGAACTGCAGGAAGGGCAGGTATGGGAAGCAATCATGACTGCAGCTCACTACAAACTCGACAATGTTTGTGCGGTGGTCGATTATAATGGTTTGCAAATTGATGGGGATGTGGAGACTGTCATGGGAATTGCTCCCCTAAAGCAAAAATGGGAATCGTTTAACTGGCATGTTATTGAGGCTGACGGGAATGACGCGGCGCAAATGCTGTCTGCTTATAAAGAAGCAAAACAGACCAGAGGCTGTCCATCGGTCATTATCATGAAAACTATTAAAGGTAAGGGAATTTCTTTCATGGAAAACGTGGCCGGATGGCATGGTAAAGCCCCGAACAGGGCAGAACTCCAAAAAGCACTGGACGAAATCTACGGGAAGGAGAATAAATCATGAGCGTAAAAATGTTACCGACTCGTGATGGCTATGGCTATGGTTTGCTGGAACTCGGCGCTGCGAATCCCGATGTTCTGGTGCTGGATGCAGATCTGGCAAAATCCACCCGGTCCGATTGGTTTGCCGCAAAGTATCCAGATCGCTTTTTTGACATCGGCATTGCAGAACAAGATATGATCGGTACTGCTGCAGGACTGTCGCTTGGAGGAAAAATTCCGTTCGCGACCACATATGGGGTCTTTGTTGCTGGTCGCGCCTGGGATCAGATTCGAACAACCGTTTGCTATTCCGACTTGAACGTAAAAATTGCAGGCGCTCATGGCGGCATATCCGCAGGGGGCGATGGCGCGACGCATCAGGCGCTGGAGGATATTGCCCTCATGCGTGTACTACCAAACATGCGGGTGCTGGTTCCCTGCGACGCTATTGAAGCGCGCAAGGCGACAGTAGCGGCAGGAAATGTTCAAGGCCCTTGTTTCCTTCGATTTGCCAGGGAAGCAACCCCTGTATTTACCGAAGAAGGGGACTATTTTGAAATTGGTACGGCGAATGTTCTCAAATCCGGTATAGACGTTTCCATTATTGCGACCGGACCGATCGTATATGAAGCGCTCTTGGCGCACGAACAATTGGCTTCTGATGGAATTTCGGCCCGCGTCATCAATATGCATACAATTAAACCGTTGGATGAAGCGGCAATTTTGGCGGCAGCCCGTGAAACCGGCGCGATTGTGACGGCGGAAGAAGCACAGATTTATGGGGGACTGGGCGGCGCTGTCGCGGAAGTTCTGGTTCGCCATTGTCCGATTCCCGTCGAAATGGTTGGAATTGCAGACACTTTTCTAGAATGCGGAACTCCTGAGGAATTGGCTGTAAAGTATGGTTTGACAGCTAAGGATATTGTGAAAGCCGTCAAAAAAGTGATGGCAAGAAAGTAGGGAATCAAGATGCCACAGGACTATTTTCCGGTCGAAAAGAGTTTTCGCAGCAAAGATGTTGTATGCGGACCGAATCATGCAGGACATCGTGCCCATCTTCGCTCCCTCGGATTGTTGGATGATGATTTTGCCAAGCCTTTCATCGGCATTGCCAATTCGTGGAATGAAATGCATCCCGGACATGTTCATCTTCGTGCCCTGGCGGAGGAAGTGAAAAAAGGAATTCTGGCCGCAGGAGGAATTCCGTGGGAATTCAATACGATTGCATTGTGTGACGGACTTGTTCATGGACACAGTGGGATGAACTTTACTTTACCCAGTCGAGACTTCATTACCGACAGCATCGAAATTATGGCTCAAGGGCAAAAGTTTGACGGGATGGTTTGCCTTTGCTCGTGCGACAAAATTGTTCCGGGGATGATGATGGCTGTAACACGGCTGAACATTCCTGCGATTATGGTCACGGGCGGCCCAATGATGCCTGGCGTTTTCAAGGGAAAAACGGTGGCAATTGTCGATATGCGGGAAGGGGTAGGTAAATGGGTCAAGGGCGAATATTCGGATGAGGAAGCGAAGGAGCTGGAATGCTCGGCGTGTCCAGGCTCAGGATCCTGCGCCATGAATGGCACGGCCAATACCATGTCATGTGTGGCCGAGGTGCTTGGCATGAGTTTGCCGGGGTGCGGGTCCGCTCATGCTGTCACTTCGGTCAAAAAGCGTATTGCGATCATGAGCGGACGTGAGATTGTCCGATTGGTCAAAGAAGACCGCAAACCCTCTGATTACATAAATCGACGAAGTTTTGAAAATGCGCTGATTTTTACGGCGGCGTTCGGTGGTTCGAGTAATGCGACGATTCATATTCCTGCGATTGCCCGCCAAATGGGAATTGTGGTTACGTTGAATGACGTGGAAAAAGCCAGCCGTCAGACGCCCCATATCGTCAATCTAAAGACTGCTGGCCCACATACTTTGTGGGATTTTGAACTAGCAGGCGGAGTGCCAGCAATGCTGCGTGAATTGCTGCCATTGCTGCATGCGCAAGAAGAAATTTGCAGTGGAATGACACTGACGCAGATTGCTTGGCAGGCAGTCAACAAAAATCCCGAGGTGATCCGACCACTCAGTGCGCCTGTGCATCCGCAGGGAAGTTTCGCGATTTTGCACGGGAACTTGGCGCCGCGCGGGTGTATCGTCAAACAGACAGGCGTCGATCCAGCGATGATGAATCATACTGGGCCTGCAAGGGTGTTCGACTCCGAAGGGGAAGCGGAGAGCGCAATATATAAGGGCGAAATCAAACCGGGCGACGTCGTGGTGATTCGTTATGAAGGCCCGAAGGGGGGGCCGGGAATGCCGGAAATGTTCTCTGCTACATCGGCACTCATGGGAGTTGGTCTCGGAACCACTAGTGCCATTGTTACAGATGGACGCTTCTCCGGAGCTACCCGTGGACCGTGTATCGGTCACGTGGCTCCGGAAGCGGCGGCAGGTGGGCCGCTGGCGTATGTTTGTGAAGGAGACCGGATTAAAATTGACATCCCAGGAAGATCATTGGAGTTGCTGGTGGACGAGTCGGAGCTGGCTAGGCGCAGAGAAAGGATGATGCTGAAACAAAAAGAGTTGTCGAGCTCAGTTCTAAAACGATACGTAAAACTGGTGGGTGATGTTTCCGAAGGAGCTACACTGGAATAAAAGTTGAGGAGGAAAAATACATGGGCCGTAAAGTTTTGATTCCACAAGGCGTTGCGACGGAAGGCGAAAAATATCTGTTGGATCGCGGGTACGAAATTGTAAAAAGTGATGGAATTTCTGTGGAAGCCTTGAAAGCTGCCGTGGTTGACTGCGATGCTATTTTGGCGCGGACGACGGAATTTCCGGCGGCTGTGTTGGAAGCCGGTAAAAAGCTCAAGGTCATCGCTCGGCACGGTGTAGGCATCAACAATATCGATGTGGCAACCGCAACACGTCTGGGAATCCAAGTAACATTTACACCGTTGGCCAATTCCAATACGGTAGCTGAACAGACCATCAGTATGCTGTTGGCATTGTCACGCAATCTTCTCTACATTGACAAGATGTTCCGACAGGGAAACTGGGGGATTCGCGATCAGGTCAAGGGATTTGACCTTGAAGGAAAGACGCTCGGGATTGCTGGTTTGGGGCGGATCGGGTCTTTGGTTGCAAAGAAAGCCGGCGCGCTGGATATGAATTTGATTGGGTACGATCCGTTTATTGATAAATCCCGGATTCCAGCTAACATGAAAATGGTGAATTCCTTAGAAGAAATTTTTGCCCAGAGTGATTTTGTTACGTTGCATATGCCGTATGAAAAGAAGCTTGTTGGCAAAGCCTTGTTTGATCTTATGAAACCAACTGCTTACTTTATCAACTTAAGCCGGGGTGAAGTCGTCTTTGAACAGGATTTGGTCGAAGCGTTACGCAACAAAAAAATCGCCGGAGCTGCACTGGATGTCTTTGAACCGGAGCCTCCTGATATTGCTAACAATCCATTGTTCACCATGGAAAATGTAATTCTGACGCCGCATAACGCTGCATTGACCGTAGAGGCAACGATTCGAATGGCGGTTCATGCGGCGCAGGGCATCGACGAGGTTCTGAGTGGAAAAACACCGACCTGGCCCGCCAATAAACTGGACAAGTAAATAAATTACAGGAATTTTAAGGAGGAACAAATTCATGAGCAACAAAACATTCAAACCTTATGGGATTATCCCGGCCGTCATCACTCCAATCACAGCGGAAGGAAAGTTCAATGCAAAAGCAATGCGCAAACTGGTGAATTATCTGATCGCCGGAGGAATTCACGGTCTGTTTATCGTAGGCACGACAGGTGAATTTTATGGATTGGATCCGGAAGAGAAACGGGAAATTTTCCAGGTGGTCATGGAAGAGACCAAAGGTCGGGTTCCGGTTTATGGTGGAACAAATGGCATCACAACACGCGAAAGCATTGCGTTGACGCGAATTGCAGAAGAATGCAAACTGGATGCGGTATCGGTCTTGACTCCCATGTTCATCAGCCCGAGCCAAGATCAATTGATTACACACTATCAGGCGATTGCGGCGAGCACGTCGTTACCGGTATTGCTGTACAATAACCCGCCGAAGACAGGCGTTAATCTTGCTCCGGCAACCGTGGCCAAACTGGCGGAAACCCCAAATATTGTAAGCATTAAAGATTCAAGCGGAGACTTAACGACTACTGCTGAATATATTCGACTAACGAGGGATCGGGACGACTTCAATGTGCTTGTCGGGCGCGATACTCTCATTTACGGAGCGCTTTGTTATGGAGCAGCCGGTTCGATTGCAGCCTGTGCGAACGTAGCGCCGCGTCTGTGTGCAGATATTTATGACAAATATGTGGCGGGGGATCTCAAAGGTTCGTTGGAAGCGCAACTGACGCTGGCTCCGCTACGAATCGCATTCACGATCGGAACTTTCCCGGCGGTGATCAAGGAAGCACTGGAAATGTTGGGAATCGAAGCGGGGCCCTGCATGGCACCGGTGGGTCCGATGACTGCGCCGGAACGGGATAAACTTCGCGGTGTATTGGTGCAAATGGGCTTGCTGAAATAGAAAGGCAGGGTACGTATGATGACAAAACAGGAACGTAATGCAGGGCTGCTCTTTATCCTTTTTGGTCTCGCTGTTGCGTTGTATTCTGTATCGGCCTTGTCGGTCGGCAGCATAAAGCAACCGGGACCGGGTCTGTTCCCTCTTGTCTGTGGGATTGGCATAGTCATCATGTGTCTGATATGGTTATTCCGTGGCCGTATGTCAGAATTCTGCTCTGAACCCTTGTGGACAGACGGGGAGTGGAAAAGGCCAGCAGCAGCCGTTGTCGTTTTGATTGTCTATACAGCTATGTGGGAGTCTGTTGGGTATGCCTTTTCGACGCTGATATTCTTGATTGCCTGGCAGGTTCTAATTGAACAGGCGAATTGGCGCCGGACCGCTGTGATTGCAGTGATCGGCACAGTGGTAATGTACCTTCTTTTCGTTTACCTGTTGGGTGTGTCCTTGCCGGCAGGGCTGATCGGCGAATAACAGATAGGGGATTGAGTGTATGGATATTTTTCAGGGATTGCTGACTGGATTTCAAGTTGCCCTTACCGGGACAAATCTGATGTACTGCTTCATCGGTTCCCTTTTAGGAACGGCGGTTGGGGTTTTACCCGGACTAGGGCCCGCCGCATCTATCTCACTGCTGCTTCCCTTGGTTTATGCCGTGGGATCGCCTGCGACATCCATTATATTGTTGGCCGGAATTTTTTATGGCGCAATGTATGGAGGCTCAACCACTTCCATTCTGATGCGGATCCCCGGCGAAGCGGCTTCTGTCGTCACTTGCATCGATGGCTATGAGTTGGCGAAACAAGGCAGAGCCGGCGCGGCCCTGGGCATTGCTGCAATCGGTTCCTTTATTGCCGGAACTGTTGGTGTTATTGGGATGACTTTCATGGCGCCACCGTTGGCAGAATTTGCCTTGCGTTTTGGCGCCCCTGAATATTTTGCACTGATGCTGTTTGGGCTGATGCTGGCTGTCTTCCTATCTGGAGATTCACCTGTCAAAGGAACGATCATGTTGTTGATGGGTATCGTTTTTGCCAATGTGGGGCTTGATCCCATTTCAGGCCAGGAGAGATTTACGTTTGGTTTTATCTCCCTGCAGGGCGGTTTTGACTTTGTTACTCTGGCCATGGGATTGTTCGGGCTCAGTGAAGTATTGCAGACATTGGAAGAAAAGGTTGGCGCCCAATTTGTGACCAAAACCATCGGCAAGCTTTGGCCGACGGCCAGCGACTGGGCTGAAAGTAAATGGCCAATTTTCAGGGGATCACTCATTGGCTTCTTTACCGGTGTCATTCCCGGCGGCGGTGCGGTCGTGGCATCGCTCACTTCCTACGCGGTTGAAAAACGTTTTTCAAAAACCCCCGATAATTTTGGTCACGGCGAACTGGCGGGCGTGGCCGGTCCGGAATCAGCCAACAATGCTGCTTCCAG
Source organism: Negativicutes bacterium (assembly GCA_035560855.1). GTDB lineage: Bacteria > Bacillota > Negativicutes > UBA1444 > UBA1444 > UBA1444. The sequence continues at coordinate 9,972 of DATMYT010000692.1, forward strand.
TTCATCGTTTATTCCGCTATTAACCTTGGGAATTCCTTGTAATGCTTCCATAGCGATGATATTTGCAGCACTGCTGATCCAGGGGGTAACGCCGGGACCTTTTCTGATTGTGGAACATCCGGACGTGTTTTGGGGAGTTATCGCTTCCATGTATATCGGCAATGTAATCTTGCTGATTCTGAATTTGCCGCTGGTAGGGTTGTGGGTTCAACTCCTGAAGGTTCCTTTTGGGATTCTCGGGCCGGTCATCGTGATGTTCACCACGGTCGGCTGTTATAGTCTGGCGAATGAAGTTTTCAGCATATATGTGTTCATAGGATTCGGAGTTTTAGGTTATATTCTTCGAAAGTTGTCATTTGATCCGGGCCCCATGATCATGGCGTTCATTCTGGCACCATTGATCGAAAACGCGTTTCGGCAGTCCCTGCTGATGTCGGAAGGTAGTATGGCGATATTTGTGACACGTCCGATATCGGGAACACTGATGGCTATTTTTGCCGTGGTATTGGTTGCACAGATCTATTCGTCCTACAAGAAGCAAAAACAACAAAACTGTAAGAAGGGAGGGGAAATGGAGTAACTGTACTAAAAAAAGATAGGGGGAAAATGAAATGAGTAACAAGAAACATTGGAAAATATGGCTAATGGTCGTTGCCCTGATCTCAATGATTATTCTTGCCGGGTGTGGAAAAACTCCGGCAGCTGATTCAAAAAAAACACCTGCCGCGCCAGCCTTCAAACCAGAGAAAGCTGTCACAATAATTGTTCCTATGGCAGCGGGCGGCTCGACGGATATGCTGGCTCGTGCTGTGGAGAAGGTTTGGAGCAAATATTGCCCACAGCCGGTGCAAATCGTAAACAAACCAGGCGGTGGTGGACTGGAAGGCGCAACTTTTACTTCCCGCGCCAAACCTGATGGATACACTTTGACATTAGGTTATGGGTCTGGACACGATCTGGTCATGCCATTCCTTCAGAAGATTGAGTATGATCCGTTCCGTGATCTGGTTCCGGTAGCTCGTTTATCTATGCATTCTGTAGTTGTACTGGTTCCAGAAAAATCGCCGTTCAAAACGCTTAAAGATGTTGTGGATTGGGCGAAAAAAGAAAATAAACCGGTAACAGCATCGGTTTCTGTAACTGCCGGTGCAGTAGATCTTGTCATGCGCGGGATTGGCAAGTCAACTGGAATAATTGTTACCCCCATTCCGCATGCCGGTGGGTCTCAGTCTCTGACTACATTAGTGGGCGGACAGACTATCATTGGTGGTGGGCATCCAGCTGAAGTTATTTCCCAATTGAAGGCTGGCCGCGTTCGGGCGATTGGGATTGCCACACCGGAAAGAGATCCGGCATTACCTGATGTACCGACGCTAAAAGAACAGGGAATCAACTTCTATACCTGGGGTTCTGTCAAAGGAATAGCCGCTCCTAAAGGAACTTCCAAGGA
>DATMYT010000693.1:0-3534 GCA_035560855.1 Negativicutes bacterium
CTCGAGTGGTACGACCGCATGCGGCGGGATTTGCCGTGGCGCAGAGAAACGGACCCATACCGGATTTGGGTATCGGAAATCATGTTGCAACAAACGCGGGTGGAAACGGTCATTCCCTATTATCAGCGGTTTTTGCAGCGATTTCCGGATATGCAGGCGCTATCAGCCGCAGGCGAAGACGAACTGCTGTCGGTATGGCAGGGACTAGGATACTACTCACGGGCCCGCAACTTGCAGCAAGGCGTGCGGGAAGTAGTGGAGCGCTATGGGGGGCAGGTGCCGGATTCCCATGAAGCGGTGCTGTCACTGCCGGGGATTGGCGCCTATACGGCGGGGGCGATTCTCAGCATTGCGCATAATAAACCGGAACCGGCCATTGATGGCAATGTGCTGCGAGTATTCAGCCGTCTGCTGAAAATTGAGGAGCCGATCGAAAAACCGCAGACGAAGCGCCGGATCGAGACTGCAGTGCGGACGATGATGGCGGCAATTCCCCGGTATGGCGATATCACGCAGGCATTGATGGAGCTCGGCGCAATTGTGTGCATTCCACGCAATCCCCGGTGCGACGAGTGCCCCTGGATGAAATATTGTTTGGCTTGCAAAGATCAGGTGCAGGGGTTGCTGCCCAAGAAGAAGAGCCCGGAGCCCCCGCGGATTGTGGAAGTATATTCCGGGATTTTGATCGAAGACGGACGGGTTTTGGCGATGAAACGGCCCGCGAAAGGATTATTGGCCGGAATGTGGGAGTTTCCTTCCGTCGAGACGGCTGCGACCACTGATACAACGGGTGAGGGACTTCAACTGCTTTATGCACTTTTTCGGGCGGCGGGCCGCGAGGTTACGGTGGATTCGCAGTGGCGGACGTTGACGCACACGTTCAGTCACAGGGAGTGGCGAATGCGGGTTTTCCTCTGTCAGGCGTCGCCGCTGGCAGGCCAAACGGTGGATTGTGCAAGCTGGATGGATGCAGAGCGGATACGAGAAGCTACTTGGGCCGGGCCACACCGAAAAGTGGCGGCCTGGGTTAGTGAAGAATTCAGGGAACTATTGCAAGAGAAGGGTAAGTAGGGATTTTGTCTGTAAGCAATTTGTCTTCCGGAAAAAGGTTTAAGAAATTTTGCCTGATCATGGTCAGTCTGCTGGTTCTGCTGGCAGTGCGACTGGCCTGGGTTCAGCTTGTTGATGGTCGGCTATGGAGCGAACGGGCGCGTGAACAGCTGCAGGAAAGCCGCAGCTTGCAAACTGCGCGCGGAGCGATCTATGACCGGGGCGGCAAAGAGCTGGCTATTAGTCATATGGCAAAATCGCTTTACGCCAATCCGCGGGAAGTGAAAGATCCGGATGTCCTGGCGAAAAAATTGGCGCCGTTGCTCCAAATGGATGAAAGTGTGCTGCGTGAGCGGCTGAAAGTTAAAGGGGCTTTTATCTGGCTGAAACGAACATTGGAACCGGCCGAATATCAACGGGTGGCCGATGTAATAACCAAGGAGAAAATCCGCGGACTTGATTTTCAGGAAGAAAGTCGGCGTGTGTACCCAAATGACATGCTGGCGGCGCACATTCTGGGATTCGTGGGCACGGACGACAAGGGACTTACAGGGATCGAGATGGCGATGGATTCTACGATTCGCGGACAAACTCACAAACAGATTCTGGACACCGATAGCAAAGGAATCCCGATTTTCAAGTCGATTTTTGCTTTTCAGAAGCCGAAGTCCGGGCATTCTATATATTTAACGATTGACAGCGCAATTCAGTTCGCGGTGGAACAGGTGTTGGACAACGCGATAGTCAGGACCAAGGCGCAGGCGGCGACTATGATCGTGATGAATCCAAAAACCGGGGAAATTCTGGCTATGGCCAGTCGTCCCGCCTTCAATCCGAATTCGTTCTTTCGCTTCAAGGAACAGGACTGGAGAAACCGGGCGATTGCAACGATCTACGAACCTGGTTCCACTTTCAAAGCGATTGTAGCAGCGTCTGCGTTTCAAGAAAAAGTAGTTACGGCGCAGGAAATATTTAATGACACCGGGGCCATCGACGTTGGCGGCCGCGTTATCCAGAACTGGGATGGCGGCAGCTATGGGCGGCTGCCGTTCTCGGACTTTGTGAAGTATTCTATCAACACCGGCTTTGCGGAAGTCGCAAAACGCATGGGCGGAACGCGGATGTTGAAATATTCGGAGGCATTCGGGTTCGGCAAAGCCACCGGTATTGAACTGCCGGGGGAAGAAGAAGGGATGCTGCTGAGCTTGAAGGCAATGCAGCCGTCGGATGTTGCAACCATGGGAATCGGGCAGGCGATAGCAGTCACTCCGATTCAACTGCTTACGGCGATATCTTCGCTGGCGAACGACGGTAAACTGCTGAAACCTCACATTATCAAGGAAATTCGTGACAGTGACGGATTGCTGGTCAGCTACTCCACGCCGCAGGTAGTTCGTCAGACTGTCTCGCCGGAAGTGGCGCATGAAACACTGGGCTTGATGGAAAAGGTTGTAACGGAAGGCGGCGGAAAACGCGGGAAAGTAGAGGGCTATCGGTTCGCTGGCAAGACGGGTACTGCCGAACGATTGCGGGACAATGGCGCCGGGTATGATCCTGGACGCTATATTGCTTCCTTTGTCGGGGTTGGGCCGGTGGAAGATGCTCAGCTGGCAGGACTGGTGGTGCTTGACAGTCCCAAAGGGTTATATTACGGCGGTGAAGTTGCAGCGCCCGTTTTTGCCGAGGCAATGACGCAGATTGTTCGGATTTTGGGAGTGCGTCCTTCTCAGGTTCTGCCGGCGTTTCAGCCGCCAAAGCCGGGAACGCCGCCGCCAGCTGCCCCGCCGAAAGCACCGGCGCAAATGCCGCCGGCGATAATGCCGCCGGGGAAATTTGCTGCGCCGGATGTGCGGGGAAGAACCATCCGGGAAGCGGCCATGCTGTTGCAAAAAAATGGCTTATCTTTGATTCCTGAGGGCAGCGGCGTTGCTGTCCGTCAGAGTGTGGCCCCCAATGCGCCGGTGGCCAAGGGGACGGAAATCACAGTATACTTTGAGCCGAGGTAGCGCGTGATGACCGACAAAGGGAAATTGGCGGGACTATTTGCCGATATTGCCCAGTGGTTGGAGTTGAAGGGGGAAAATCCCTTTAAAATTCGCGCCTATGAAGCGGCAGCCCGAACTTTTGAGCAGTTGGACACTGACCCGGAGCTGCTGGCGCGCGAGGGGAAACTGGAAGACATTCCCGGCGTTGGCAAAGCGATTGCCGCCAAGGCGCTCGAATTTATCGAGACCGGTCGCTTGGCCTACCATGACGAACTGAAGGCGTCCATCCCCGCAGTACTGTTTGAAATGATCAAAATCCCCGGACTGGGGGCGAAGAAGGCACTGGCTATTCATGCAAAGCTGGGTGTCCAGTCCATCGGCGAACTGGAATATGCCTGCAGGGAAAATCGTTTGGCGGAGTTGCCGGGGTTTGGGGTCAAGACGCAGGCGAAGATATTGGCCGGAATCGAATCTTTACGCCGGTTTCAGGGCCGGTACC
>DATMYT010000694.1:0-6918 GCA_035560855.1 Negativicutes bacterium
GGCATGGATGGAATTGTTGCTACCGAGCGATTGAGTGTGGAAATGCCGGAAACCTCGATCATCATCATGAGTGTGCAAGGCGAACAGGAATATTTGCGGCGGGCCATGATGGCAGGTGCCAAAAATTATCTGACAAAACCCTTTACTGGCGATGAACTCGCCACTGCGGTCAAAGACGCCTATGGGCGAGAGCGCAAGGTCCGTGAAACGCTGCGGTCTAAGATCGGCGACAGGGAGCCCGGACGGATTATCAGTGTGTTTTCCGGCAAGGGCGGCGTCGGGAAAACGACGATTGCGGCCAATATTGCTGTCGCATTGGCGGCTCGTCCTGCGACAAAGGTTGCGATCATAGACGCCGATATCCAGTTCGGCGACGTAGCGTTGATTTTAAATGTTTCACCGCGCAGCACTATTGCAGATATTGTTGGTGAAAAGGGACAATTGGAGAATAAAGTTCTAGCGGCATATATGACAGCCTATAACGAGCAGCTGCATGTGTTGGCGGCTCCATTGCGACCGGAGCAAGCAGAGAGCGTGACGGGAATACTTGTTGGCATGGTGCTGAAGCAACTGCGTAGCACCTATGATTTTATTATTGTCGATACGGCTTCGTCCTTTAGCGAGGTTACTATCGCTGCTTTGGATGCGTCAGATATCATTTTAATGGTTGTGGCCTTGGATTTGCCCACGGTGAAAAACACCAAGATGGCTCTTGAAGTTATGCAATCTCTTGGGTATAAGGACGATAAAATTGCCGTAATCTTAAACCGAGCCGCGCCAGAAGGCGGCATTGACGCGCGGGAAATCGAAGCTTCACTGAAAAGAACGTTTGCTGCATCGATTCCTACAGATGGAAAGACGGTCGTAAGCTCAATAAATAAGGGGATTCCTTTTGTTGTTTCGAACCCGGAATCTTCCGTATCCCAGCGAATCATGGCGGTGACAAATATTATAGCGCCGCCAAAAGCCGAACCGAATGACGTTGCCGCCAAGTCTTCCCGGCGTTTCAAACTTTTTGGCCGATAGGAGATTATTTTATGATTTTACTCATATCCATCGGCATTTTTCTGACATTAAGCACTCTGGTTTTGTTTGTCTATCAGCTTGCGACTGCCGAAAAACGTGTCGTAGTCGAGCGCTTGGAGCGAGTGGGTCAGGGTGCGCAGGATGTTGTCGGCAAACAAACGGGGACTTTTGAGGCTGAACAGCCGGCCGGTCTGCGCGGCTTGCTACGAAAATTCGGGCGCTATATGGAGTCGCCCCGTTGGAATTTGGCGTTGGAACACCGAATGATCAGGGCCGGATTGCCACTTCGGGGCGGTGAATTTATCGTTCTATGTGGCGGCTCGGCGTTGCTGCTGTCGGTACTGCTGTTGCTTGCAGGCGGCGGTAAACCGATAGTGGGAGTGCTGGGGGCTGTTGTCGGTTTTGCAATACCGTTTATATTGGTTAGCATCAAGACAGCGAAACGGATGAAGGCTTTCAATAGTCAACTGGGCGATGCGCTGATTCTGATCGCCAACTCGTTGCGTACAGGATATAGTTTTATGCAGGCGGCCGATATGGTGGCGCAGGAAATGCGGCCACCGATTTCCACTGAGTTTGCCCGTGTGGTTAAGGAAATGAATTTGGGCGTTACGATAGAAAATGCATTGGGCAATCTGGCCAAGAGAATTGATTCGGATGACCTTGGTCTGGTGGTGACGGCTGTGCTGATCCAGCGCCAGGTAGGGGGTAATCTGTCGGAAGTGCTCGACAATATCGCCAAGACCATCCGGGAGAGGGTTCGTATCAGGGGCGAAATTCGGACGCTTACGGCGCAGGGACGTATTTCCGGAATTATTATTAGTTTGCTGCCTATCGGACTGGGATTGGTAATTTATGTGCTGAATCCAGAATATATCCAAGTACTGTTCGTTCATCCAGTCGGGCAGATTATGCTGGGAGTATCTTTGGCGGGCCAAGTGATCGGGATACTGGTCATTCGTCGAATCGTGGATATTGAAGTATGATAAAAGATTTAGATAGCAAGACCCTCGATAAAATCGTAAAAAAAACCCTGGCCAGTATTTACGACAGTCGGGGCCAAATTTATGATGTTTATGAAATGGCGCGGGATGAACTGGAAAACGTGAAACGTGATGTGGATCGGGTAAAAAATGAAACGGCGACGATCATTTATAAAGTGGATGAACTGGAGCGAACTGAACGAAAAGCCAGAATTCACCTGATGGAGGTCAGCCGGGACTTCAAAAGCCGGACGGAAGAAGAAGTGCGGGAAGCTTATGAATCGGCCCGCAAGAGCCAGATCGACGTTGCAGTGACACGGGAACAGGAACAAAACTTGCGGCGACAGCGGGATGATTTGGAGGTGCGCCTGCGTAACTTGGGCGGGACGGTGGCCAAGGCGGAACAACTGGTTTCACAAGTGGGTGTAGTGCTGGACTACCTTGGAAATCAGATGAATGCCGCGTTTGCTCAGTTGGAGACCCTTCAGAATGTTCATGTACTTGGCGCCCAGATCATCCGGAGTCAGGAAGAAGAGCGGCGAAGAGTCGCCCGCGATATTCATGACGGCCCCGCTCAGGCAATCGCGAATATTGTTTTTCGGGCAGAAGTCTGTGAACGCTTAATTGATACAGATGCCGAACGAGCAAAGACAGAGTTGAAGGCGTTGCGTGAGCATATTCGCAGCGCGTTGTCCGAGATTCGCAAGATTATCTTTGATTTACGACCGATGGCGCTGGATGATCTTGGACTAGTACCGACTATCCGCGGCATACTGGACGTTTTGCGTGAGCAATACGGCCTTTTTACCGAGATTGCTGTAACAGGCAAAGAACGGCGGGTGGAACCCCATATCGAAATCGGCATGTTTCGGGTGGTGCAGGAGGCGTTGAACAATGTTGTTAAGCATGCGCAGGCTGCATCCATTCGCGTGAGAATCGAATTTGCCGCAAATGGTGTGACAGCCATTGTGGAAGATGATGGTAAAGGCTTCGATTTTTCTGACGAGGGGAGTCCGGCGGGACATTTTGGAATTATGGGCATGCAGGAAAGAGTCCAACTGTTGGAGGGGAAACTGGCGATCAAGTCCGCGCCCAACGGGGGAACTAGAGTGATAGTTAGTGTTCCGATCGATAGTTGACCCCGAATCATTGGGACCGAGTTCCTGGTCGAAAAATAGGACCGGTTGCCTATGGCAAATAAGACTTGCGTACGATGGAACCCTCTGCGGGAATTGCTACAATAACATCAGAAAGCAAGCACCGCAACTCTAAAATAAAAAACAAAATTGAGGGAGGGTTTACACAATGTTTACAATGATTGCTATGGTTCTTCAAAACAAAAGAGGTCAGGGAATGGTTGAGTATGGTTTGATTCTGGCATTGGTCGCCGTAGTTGGCATGGCAGGACTCGTTCTTCTCGGGCCACAGATCTCAGCGCAATTTGACTTGGTAAGAGCGAAACTGTAAGCAAAAACCTTAATGCCCCCGGCCCTATAATGGTCGGGGGCATTTGTATTATAAATTATTGCGGGGAGGACGATGAAAAGTGAACAGGATTGTTATCCCTGAACAACACTGGCGTTTTTTAGCCAGCGGCGCAGTAACATTGTTTATGATTGCTATAATTTTTCTCACACTGATGAAGCTAGGTTCATCAATGAATCACATTCTGTGGGGAATTCCGGTGCTGGTTGTCAGCCTGCTGGATATTTATTTTTTAACTCGCAGTTTGTTGCAACACCCAAAGAAGATTGACACCCGACTCTCATCGCTCCTCATTGGCTTAGGAACCACTTTTGGGTTTAGCGTACTTGTTATGTTTTTTTCTGCCCCTCAGGCTGGTGGAGAAATGATGACTGAGGTCCGTCGTGTTGGGGCATTTATTGCCGTGCTGCCGTATCCTTTGGTGATATGGGCGCTTTTCTGCCTGGGAGACTGTCTGACTGTCGTGCCGGAAGCGCATGCCGTAGTGGCGCACGGTCCCTATAAATATTCGCGCCATCCGTTGTATGTTTGCTACATAATCTGGGCGGTTGCGGATGTGTTGATGTTTCCAACATGGCCGATGGTGATTGCTTCTGTTTCGCAAATTGTTTTTTTGATGTTGCGCTTGCGTCGGGAAGAGGCTTTGCTATTGCAAACGTTCCCTGAGTACAGATACTATTATAATCGTACAGGGTTGGTCGGTTCCTGGATGTAAATTGTCGAATTTAAACAGAGCCTAAAAATATTTTCCGGCGGCCAGATTGACTGGTCGCTTTTTTTTTGGCAGGAGCCGGTGATGAGGTGTCGAAATAAAACAGTAAGATATAGTGGACGTTAAGCTTTTCATGCAGTGAAAGGGGCGGGGTATGTCCGGAAAAACAGAGCAAGAATTAAGAAGTAACCAACGGTTGTTGGTTATCGGCGATATTCATGGACAGTTCGACAAGATGAAAAAAGTTCTGACTCTGGCCGAATATGACCCGATGAAAGATAAGCTTATTCTGCTGGGTGACTACGTTGACCGAGGACCTGATTCCAGCCGGGTTGTGGACGAGGTTATGCGCCTGGTAGCGGCGGGCGCGTTAGCATTGTACGGAAATCATGAAGATATGATGCGGCGGGCGCTGAAAAAACGGCAAAGCAGTCGGTTATCGGCGGAGGACCTTGAACAATGGTTTGCTAATGGCGGCGAAATTACTCTTGCAAGCTATCGGACTAACTCTGCGATGGTCGATGCACATCTGGACTTTTTTAGTTCACTTCCCCGGTGGCATGAAGAACGCGGTTTTTTGTTTGTTCACGCAGGCATTAGGCCTGACAAGCCTCTGGCACAGCAATCTCCTCAGGATTTGATATGGATCAGGGAGCCTTATATTCTTGGGTATGAAGGGCCGCGAGATATCGTGACGGGGCATACTCCGACTCAATATCTTGGACGCTATGAATTGTTTCCGGACATCACGGATTTTTCAAAACCTGTGATACGGGCGCATAAATTTTTTCTTGATACGGGTGCTGCTTGGGGTGGGCAATTAACTGTTATGGAACTGCCGTCGCAGCAATTTTGGCAAGCTTGAGAGGCTTTGGGTCTATAAAAGGCGTGGTTTCAGAATCAAAAAAAACGTGACCATGGTCCTATTAAAATAGGACCATGGTCACGAGGAAAACTGTTATCCGCGTCAAATACATATAAATGCTATCGCAGCCAATAAAGGAGTTGAGCCAGTCTTGTCCAGTAAAAATGTTGGTCAGCTGATTCGTCAATTTTATACCCTGACATCTGAATTGGACAGACTTTTTCCGAAAAGAAGTTTTACTCCCGATGGACATGTGGTGGATAGTCTATGCGAGGTCTTGGTTGCCCAAAGCTTCGATTTGGAGCTTTTACCGGCATCCAGTAAGATTCATAATGCACGGACTCACGATAAAATGATACTCGTCCAGATCAAAGCGACTCAGGGCGAAACAGTGGTGCTGCGAACTGACCAAGTCCCCCAACACTTGCTTGTGCTGAAACTTTCTAATGAAGGGGCGCCGGAGTTGATCTATAATGGTCCTGGAGCACTGGCATATGCTACGAACGGAAAGCAGCCGTCAAACGGTCAGCGGACAATCCGGCTCAATACTCTGCGTAAAATTCAAGTTCCCTCCCAAGATCAGCTTCCATATAGTGACTTGTAATAATGACTACAAGACGGAGCGGCAAGAGCTGTTCCGTTTTTTATTGTCTATGGTAAAATAAAGAATAGAAGCGAATGCCTGAGGGGGCAACACATGAGTGTGATTAAAAGATGGGGCAAGGCCCTCGGTAAAATTCTTCGCGCCGTTGATAGTCTTCCAGCTAAACGTCCGGCGCTCGCGTTAGGTGATCATCAAATGACGGCCTCCCGTGCCCGCGAGATGTTAGAACGGATCCGACATGGGGAATATGAATTTTCTGGTGCAGAAATCAGTGAAATTCTCAAAAATAACAACTGGCTGGGATGCCATCAATCATGGTTTGAATCGCTGATAGTATCTGATGCCAGTTTAATCGAAATTCGTATGACGGTTCCGATCCTGGGGAAACTGTCGATAGGTTTTCTAATCGTGGACCTTTGGCATGACAATCGTGTTTCATCGATCGATTTTCAAATCCGCGGACTGTCTGTGGAAAAATGGAACAACCCATATGTTCGGCGCTTTTTGGAGCGAATTTTGATTAGTCTTTTGTATATGACGCTTCGATGGCAGGGTTCTTGGCGGTACGAGACCCTTCGCTTTGTATTGCGGGTTGAACGAACGATTCGGCTTTATGTTGAGTGGCCGGAGAAAAAATCTCCTTTGTTGGGCAACATTAGCGTGATCGGAACAAAGATTCAAAAAAACTCGGTGGTTTTCTATACGTTTCGTCGGTCGGCGGAAGCACAAAATGGTTTTGGGATGACTCTGCCTGCTAGTTGTGACGAGCCTGTGCCGACGGCGATGAGCCGAATCGCCGTAGTGTTTTCGTGGTTACTGTTGGGGATTTATGCCTTTGTTCTGGTACACGTTACCTTGCCGGTCCTGAGCGGCGCATTTCGGCTTATGCCGCAAGATGCGACGGCTTTGCATATCTGGGTGTTGACGCAAACTTATAATCTGTGTGTTATTTTATTGTCTTACTTTTTTTTGCGCATTACCATGCTGCCGTTATATCTGAAGTGGAACAAATCGAAGGAAGACTTGGCGACACTTATATCGTTGGAAGAACGCGATCACCAATATTTGCGACCATTAACAGAACTGGTCAAAAAAATGCAACAGGCGGGACAATCCCATTCTGCGCGGGAACCGGCGAATGGCGGCAACGGGGTTGCTGTCGGAACTATTGCACAAATGATAGAATTGATGAGTACCATTCGCGAACAGTCACGACAGAGACTCCTGGGCATGACTCGTATGC
>DATMYT010000695.1:0-2097 GCA_035560855.1 Negativicutes bacterium
TTATTAAACTATAGACTCATCCAAACGATGAACATTCACAAACGCCGTTACCCGTTCCTGCCAGTCGTCAATTTCCCATGCTTTTTCATTTTCTCTGACAATCCCTATAAATCGCGCTTTTGCATGTGCCACTTCGCACAAATACTCGACTGGTGTATCAAGTGTGCCATACTCTAACCATGATTTTGCCGGGCATTGTCCACATAATCCCTTTAGGAAACAGCGCGCACATCGGCGAAGATACTCGGCGTTTTTAGCTCTTAGTTCCCGCATAACGGTAAATTTCTCCTCCAATACCTCCTTGATAGTCATGTCATGCAAATTAACAACGCACTCCGGGCTACGCATAGGCAAACAGAGCTGCGCATTCCCATAGGCATCAATGCATGTACCGTATCCTGCACCACAATTGAATAACTTGTCGCCTGGCAAGCCCATAAATTGACTGCAAAACCTTACCATTTCCCTTTGAAATATGGATTCGCGGGAAATTGAGGCAACTGTCTCTTCCGGAGTTGCCCTTAGAGTTGCTATGTATACATTCTTTGCCGGGTCATCATGTCGATGACGGAATTCATAATTCATTGAATAACTAGGCGCTTTATTCATGGAAGGTATGGTACTTGCCCAAGCTTCAAACTCCTTTTGTTCCTCCTTCAATATGTCAAGTTTAGCGCCTTTGACGAGGAATGGAATCTTGTATTCAAGCAAAAGTTGAACTCCACTCCAGAATTCTGAAAAAGCCCCACGTTTACCAGCCACACGGTCATAACTTTCATCGTTCATGCCATAGACTGAAACCTCAACTAAGTGACCCGGAGGAATTCGAGCCAGAAGATCCGCTAATTTCTTATTGATAAGCCGAGCATTTGTAAACAAAATCACCTTCATCCCAAGTCTGCGGGCAAAAAGATATATCTCCTCAAAGTCGTCGCGAAGAAGAGGTTCTCCACCTGTAAAACGAACGCTAAAGCAACCAAGGCCAGCTGCCTCAGTCAATATCGTCTTAATGAAATCAGTACTCATTTCACGACTCTGTGCTTCAACATCGTCTTCAGGCCGGTTGATGCAACAGTGAATGCATTTATTGTTACATCGTTCAGTTAACTCAATATCAATCTGTCCTAAAATAGGTTCATTTTTCCCCTGCCATAGGATATACTCATGCGGTCTGTATTTTTTTACGTAACTCATCTTACAATGTTAGTTCTGATTTACCCAGACGCTCTGTCATCTTTGCTATCTCAAGGGCAATATCTCCACTTTTGTCAAACCGCATTAAATAACATGGTACCTCCTGCGACAACAGATCAATAACTTCAAAGATCTTTTCCCACCAATCAACGGTAACAAAAGGCTTGACAATGCATTCAAGTATATGCAAAGTAATTTCCCTTCGATCGTTTATCTTTGTCAAGGTGTTTTCATTTGCCTGCTCAAGAAAACAGATCATGCGAAGTGGTGCATTTTCTGAAGACACTCTGGGATTATCGTAATGATTCCATGAGCCATAAACTTGCCAACCAACATCTATCCGACGAACAATGTTTCGATCCTCACAAAGATGCTGGACAGATGTCTCACAATTTTCTCCAGCACTTACCAACAAATCCATCGCGGTAGATTTGCCGACCCCGGTGTGAGCAACAAAGAGAATTCCAGCCCCGTTGACAATCACACCAGAAGAGTGCAGGATGCAACCCCGACGGTCAGCTAATAAACGGGCAAGAAGAATCTGGTCAGAAGGAAACATAGTAAGAGATTGCAGATCACCTGCCCGCCATATATCCTCCCGAACTTTATCGTTGTAAATGACTAAACATGCGTGATCGGCACTGATTTTAACCACACGGTGTAACGTTGAATCATCTTCGTTTGAAGCAATTCCAAGATAAGTATAGATTCCGTCTTTCAGATATATAGCCCATGGTGGTTTCCGATAGAGTTCCTTGCCAAGTTCTTCTCCCATAAGATCAGGTAAACCAAAATGATGCTTGATGATTACCGTATCATCTCCCATACCATTAACACGAAAAGCAGCAAACTTTGAATGAAAAGTGCTATCATCAATTTTTAGATTGCTTTCCACCTGTAACG
>DATMYT010000696.1:0-9567 GCA_035560855.1 Negativicutes bacterium
GCAATGAACCGGTTCAACCGCTGAGGGACAAGAAATGCTGAATAGTCTGTTTGCGGATGAACGCGGTGAAATTTTTGACGCTCCCGGTTGGGGTGCGCTCGGACAAAGCGGCAAGGAGATTGTTTCCTGCCATATGGCGGATATGATTCCGTTACCGCCAGAGAGCGAACTGATGTATTTGCCGGAGCGGACGGCTTTGGGTCTAAAACGACAGAATATCGCTTCTATGGGACGTGCTCGTCGGGCGGTGGCGGCTATCCTGCCGGTTGGCTATACCCGTTTGTTGCTGCCTGCGTATGAAAAGCAGGCAGGGGCCCCGGTGTTGCCATTGTTTGGGTATACGGCTGTAGCTTGGGGTCAGGGGCAAATTTGGGTTGCGGCAGCTCGTAGCGACGAGAACAGCAAATGGGATCCGGCAAAATATAATGGTAAGGACCTGAAACGCCGAATCACTGAGGTTCGCAAAGAACTGCCGGACAATCGCCTGGTGGAACATCTGGCCCATTGTTCTGTGGAATGGCATTGTTGCACCGCACAGAATTTGTTTTATCGCCGCTGGGAAGCCGGAATTCCCACATCTCCGACTTGCAACGCCAATTGCTTGGGGTGTATCTCTTTGCAACCGTCCGAATGTTGTCCTTCACCGCAGAGCAGAATCGGGTTCTCTCCCACCGTGGAAGAAGTGGCAACGATTGCGGTTTACCATCTAAGCAAAGCGCCGGAAGCGATTATCAGTTTCGGCCAGGGGTGTGAGGGAGAACCCTCTCTGGCTGCAACCACCATCGCGGCAGCCATTGGCAAAGTTCGGCAGAAAACTAGCCTTGGAATCCTCAATATGAATACCAATGCCGGGTATACTGCGGGCATCATGCATATTGTTGACGCCGGGATCGACAGTCTGCGGGTTAGTCTGATCAGCGCCCGGGAAGAAACTCATCAGGCGTATTATCGGTCAGCGTATACGCTAAACGATGTTCGCGCATCTATCCACTATGCCAAGAAAAAAGGCTGCCATGTGTCGGTCAATATGTTGTTGTTCCCCGGCCTCAACGACCAGCCGACCGAGGTTGCGGCTTGGCAAGCGTTTTTGCAGGATACTGGCGTCGATATGATCCAACTGCGCAATCTCAACATGGATCCGGATGAACTGCGCCGGGAACTGCCGGAGTTTTCCGAGGCGGGTCTGGGCATTCCAACGATGGTCCGGCAGTTGCAAGAAGCGTTGCCTGCGTTGCAGTTTGGAAGCTTCAGCCACTTTCGCCCCTAGACATTATTTTACCGGTTGGACAGTTGCACAGGGTAGGACCCTGTGTTATAATAACCTACGCATGACGAAACTAAAAGCGTCCATCAAAAGTGAGGTGCAAACGATAATGAGGGAAAAGATTCATCCCAAGTACGAAGAAGTCAAAGTTACGTGTGCCTGTGGAAACACATTTATGACAGGCTCGGTGAAAAAGGAACTGCGCGTCGATGTCTGCTCTAAATGCCATCCTTTCTACACTGGTCAGCAACGACTGGCAGCCGCTAAAGGCCGAGTCGAAACATTCAATAAACGATACGGAACACCGAGCTGACGAGACTGCAGAGCAGAGATGCTCTGCAGTATTCATATCCGGGAGGATATTGCATTTGAAGAAAAAAACGATGATTGGCGGACAGGCGGTCATTGAAGGGGTCATGATGAAAGGCCCGACCCGAATTGCTACGGCGGTTCGCGAACCATCCGGCAACATATCGGTGCGCGTGGACCCTGTGCATTCGATCGGTGAACGCTACCCACTGCTAAAAAAACCATTGTTGCGTGGCGTGGTGGCACTGGCGGAGGCGTTAATCTACGGATTGAAGGCTTTATCCTTTTCGGCTCAGGCTGCGGGAGAAGAGGGAGAAGAGCTCTCAACCAAAGAGATTGCGCTGACAATGACTGCCGCCTTTGGACTGGCTGTACTGCTTTTTGTCATCCTGCCGACCTATGCCGCAAAATTCATTCATGGCGCCGTCACGGATCCACGGTTGTTGAATCTGTTTGAGGGCGTACTGAGGCTGTGCATCTTTTTTGCCTATGTGGCGGCGATTTCTTCATTATCCGACATCCGCAGGGTGTTTCAATATCACGGCGCCGAACATAAGACGATTTTTGCCTATGAGGCGGAATTGCCACTGACCGTTGAAACGGTTCGGCCTTTCGGTCGGTTACATCCACGCTGCGGAACCAATTTTTTGTTTATTGTGATGCTGGTCAGCATTTTCATGTTCGCATTTCTTGGCTGGCCCGATCTCTGGCTGCGTATTGTGTCTCGCGTGATCCTGTTGCCGCTGGTGGCGGGAATCGCTTATGAAATCATTCGTTACGCCGGGAATCATTGTGAGAATCCCTGGGTGGCAGTTTGCATGAAACCTGGATTGTGGCTGCAGTACATGACGACACGCGAACCTAGCGACGATCAGATTGAGGTTGCCATTCGCGCACTGGAGGCAGTTCGACCGGAATCGGAGATTCCAGAGGCGACTGCAATAGAAGAGGATACATCATCAACAACACCCCCGCCAGAAGGGGAAGAGAGGGAAGAAGTTGCTCGAAAAGCTGCAAACGCTTGAAGAAAGATATAATCATCTGGAAAGACTGATCAGCGATCCTGATGCCATGAAAGATATGGCAACTTGGCAGAAGAACTCCAGAACGCATTCGAAGCTGACGGAGATCATCACGACCTTCCGCGAGTACAAAGTGTGCCAAAAAACAATCGAAGACACGCTGGAACTTTTGGGAGAAAAACTTGATGACGAGATGCACGAACTGGCCCAGTCCGAACTCAATGAGGCCAAGGGAGTCAAAGAGCAACTGGAAGCCAAACTGCGTGTTTTACTCTTGCCTAAGGATCCATTTGACGATAAAGACGTTATCATGGAGATCCGGGGCGGCGCTGGCGGTGACGAAGCCGCATTGTTTGCCGGGGACTTGTTCCGCATGTATTCGCGCTATGCCGAATCACAACGGTGGCGGGTGGAAATGATGGACTCAAATCCCACGGATCTCGGCGGTTTCAAAGAAGTGGTTTTCAGCATTGCCGGAGCGGGGGCTTATTCTCGGTTGAAGTTTGAAAGCGGCGTACATCGCGTGCAAAGGGTGCCGGACACCGAGTCTTCGGGACGTATCCACACATCCACGGTTACGGTGGCGGTGTTGCCTGAAGTTGAGGATGTTGATGTGCAGATCAATCCAAACGATTTGCGAATCGATACCTATTGCGCCAGCGGCGCCGGCGGACAGCACGTCAACAAGACCGAATCGGCAGTGCGGATTACCCATTTGCCGACAGGAGTGGTGGCACAGTGCCAGGATGAAAAATCCCAGCTAAAAAACAAAGAACAGTGCATGCGGGTTTTGCGTGCAAGAGTGCTAGAAATGGCCGAGGAAGAGCAACGGGCTGAGACGGCTCAAAATCGCAAAAGTCAGGTGGGTACCGGCGATCGCAGCGAACGTATCCGTACCTATAATTTTCCGCAGGGACGCATGACGGATCATCGCATCGGACTCACATTGCATAAACTGGATTTTATTATGAATGGTGATCTCACTGAAATGATTGATGCACTGACGGCGGCCGACCAGTCGGAACGCCTGAAGCAATCGGAGTGATCATGGCGGAACCATGGACGATAGGGACTCTTCTCCAATGGACGAAGCAGTATTTCCGTGACAAAGGCGTGGAGAATCCCCGCCTTGACGCGGACGTGCTGCTTTCCTCTTTGCTGGGCAAGGATCGGATATACTTGTATGTGCATTTTGACCAGCCTATGGAGTCCGACGAATTGGTCGCATTCAGGGAAATGGTTCGTCGACGGGCGGCACGGGTTCCAGTGGCCTATATTACGGGGCATCGAGAGTTCATGGGGATGGAGTTTCAGGTGTCGCCTGCTGTGTTGATTCCCCGGCCTGACACCGAAATCCTGGTAGAAGCGGCGATAGGGCGGCTGGCGGGTGTTCAAGATGGAGTTATATTGGATGTTGGAACCGGTAGCGGCGCCGTGCTCATCGGGACACTCTCGCGGACAGACGGTTGCAGGGGCGTTGGGGTCGATATTTCGCCGACAGCGCTCGAAGTGGCGAAAGCAAATGCTGCGCGTTTACTGAAAGCGGATCGTGCTACCTTTTTGCAGGCTGATATGTTTCCGCCGGAACCGATTCTTTTTGATGCGATATTGTCGAACCCTCCCTATATTACGTCAGCCGAGATGGCGATGTTGGCTCCGGAAGTGCTGCAGGAACCGGAATTGGCGTTGCATGGTGGGACAGACGGATTAGACTTTTATCGTCGGTTGGTTGCTGATGGCCGTCGATATTTGAAACCGAACGGGTTTATGGCATTTGAGGTGGGGGCGGGGCAGGCTTCGGTAGTTTCGTGCGTGGCAGCGCATGCTGGGTGGCGGACAGAAAAAATTATACCCGATTATGCGGGCATCGAACGTGTCGTGGTGTTGCGGCGCGAGGAACAAGAGGCGTCAAATCATGAAAACACTGTATTATAAAATAGATAGGGATCATCCCGATCCGCAGATCATGAAGGTTGCGGCGGACATCATTCGTCAGGGAAAACTGGTGGCGTTTCCTACTGAAACAGTTTATGGACTGGGAGCGAATGGCTTGGATGCGACGGCTGTCGGTCGGATTTTTCAGGCCAAGGGACGTCCCTCGGATAATCCCCTTATTTTGCACATTGCTGACATACAGGACCTGGATAAATTGGTCACGGCGGTTCCTAGCTGGCTCGATCCGTTGCTGGCAAAATTTTGGCCGGGACCGTTTACGGTTGTGCTGCCCCATTCCAAAATTGTACCGGATGCTGTAACTGCCGGATTGGATACGGTGGCGGTACGGCTGCCCTCTCTTGGCGCTGCCCGTGAACTAATCCGAGCGGCAGGAGTTCCAATCGCCGCGCCAAGCGCTAACCTGTCGGGTCGACCCAGTCCCACTACTGCAGAAGCGGTCATGGCGGATATGGAGGGACGAATCGAGATGGTGTTGGATGCTGGTCCGTGTGACGTCGGTCTGGAATCGACAGTACTGGACTGCTCGGCTCAACCGCCGACAATTCTGCGTCCCGGTGGCGTGACGCAGGAAATGTTGGAGAGTTGTCTGATCCAAGTGCGCAGCGCGGGGCGGGGCAGGGTTGGCGATGCGGTGGTTCCAAGAGCACCGGGAATGAAATATCGACATTATGCACCGGCAGCGCCGCTGGTTCTTTTCCCTGTTGGGTCCGGCTCTGCGATTACCAACAGTTCGGATCAATTGCTTACCGCCTCGGTTGCAGGCATTCGTGCAGGGAAAGCCGTGGGCGCGATTGTTTCTGCAGAACTGGCCGAACGTTTGCCGCCGGGGGTGACAATTGCCGTGTACGGTTCGCGGAAATGTCCGGCTGAGACAGCGGCGGGGCTGTATGAGGCGCTACGCTTTTTTGACACTCATCCGGTGGACGTGATTTTTGCCGAAGGGGTTCGGGAGGAAGGAATCGGTCGGGCGCTGATGAACCGTCTATATAAGGCGGCCAGTTCAGTTGAGAAGGAGTCGTGAGTCGTGATGGTGGTGCGCGTGGTCTTTGTCTGTACTGGAAATACCTGCCGCAGTCCGATGGCAGAAGCCCTTTTGCGCGCCAAGCTTGAAAAAAATGGCGTTGTGGATCTGGTTGATGTAAGTTCGGCGGGAATCTCCGTATGGGAAGGGCAGCCGGCTTCGCCGGAGGCCATTGGCGTGATGGCTTGCAGAAAAATTTCATCGATTGGCATACACCGTTCTCGACAAGTCAGTGCAGCACAAATTTGCGAATCAGATTTAATTTTAACAATGACCCGTTTTCATAAAGAAAAGCTTCAGCAAACTTTTAGGGATAGCACCGACAAAATATTTCTTTTGAGCAAATATGCCGGTTTTGCGGGGGATGTTGCCGATCCGGTCGGCGGCTCCATGTCAGAATACCAGAGATGTGCCGAGGAGTTGGATCGTTTGATTGAAAACGCCTTTGGAAAGATTTTGGCACTGGCAGGAAAAAAACAGGACCATGGCGAAAAAAAGCCTGATATGTATGGAGGTGAACAAGATTGATTATTGCATTGGGGAGCGATCATGGCGGCTTTGCGCTAAAGCAGGCGATGGTATCTCATTTGCGGGAGTCGGGAATTGAGTTCAAGGATTTCGGCGTTTTTTGCGCCGAGTCGACCGACTATCCTGATATTGCCGTTCAAGTGGCCGAAGCGGTGGCGCGCGGCGAGTATGAAAAAGCTGTGCTATTCTGTGGAACCGGTGTCGGCGTATCCATTGCCGCCAACAAGGTGCCTGGAATACGAGCGGCCAACTGTCATGACGTTTTTTCTGCGCAGATGTCGCGGGAACATAACAACGCCAACATCCTGACTATGGGGGAACGGGTCATTGGACCGGGTCTGGCGGCCATGATTCTGGACGTATGGCTGTCGGCTGAGTTTGCAGGAGGTCGTCATGCCCGGCGCGTCGATAAAATAACGTCGTACGAGCAGGGGAGGAAGTCCTAAAATGCCGGGAGAAATTGAACGCATCAAGACCGAAACGTTGGCGGTGTTGCGTGAATATTACAAGGTCGTGCAGCCCAGTCCCGGCCAAATTTTGGTTGTCGGGTGCAGCACCAGTGAAGTAAGGGGCGCAACCATCGGAACTAATGGTTCAGCAGAAGTGGCGGAAGCCATTTTGCACTCCTTGCGCGATGAAACTTATCGTTGGGAAGGTTTTTTAGCAATCCAGTGCTGTGAGCATCTGAACCGGGCGTTGGTTGTGGAACGCGAAACGCTGGATATGTATGGACTGGAAGAAGTCAGCGCCGTTCCAGTGTTGCATGCAGGCGGAGCTTTAGCTACGCAGGCCATGAAAGACTTTATCGACCCGGTAGTTGTCGAGGCCATTGCGGCTCATGGAGGCATCGACATTGGTTCCACGCTCATCGGAATGCATCTAAAAAAAGTGGCTGTACCGCTACGGTTGCAACAAAAAACCATCGGACAGGCATATGTGACTGCCGCCTGGACTCGCCCAAAGCTGATCGGCGGAGCGCGGGCAGTTTATAAATAATACTAAAAACAAAAGGTATGGAGGAAGCGGAATGAGTATTCTTTCCCGGCAGGACCCGGAAATCGCGCGCGCTATTGAGATGGAGACCGCACGTCAACGCAACAAAATCGAACTCATTGCATCGGAAAACTTCGTGAGCCCGGCAGTACTTGAGGCGCAAGGCTCCGTGCTGACCAACAAATACGCGGAAGGGTATCCCGGCGCCCGTTACTATGGCGGATGTGAATGCGTCGATATAGCGGAATCCTTGGCGATCGAGCGGGCTAAGACGCTATTTGGTGCAGAACATGCCAATGTTCAACCCCATTCTGGAGCCCAGGCAAACATGGGTGCTTATTTTGCTTTCTTGAAGCCGGGCGACACTATTCTAGGCATGAATCTGGCGCATGGCGGACATCTGACGCACGGCAGCCCAGTCAATATTTCCGGGAAATATTTCAAGGTTATTCCGTATGGTGTGGATGAGATTCATCACCGGATTGACTATGATAATCTGGAAAAGCTGGCGCGGGAAAACCGACCGAATATAATCGTGGCAGGGGCCAGCGCTTATCCACGCATCATCGACTTTGAACGCATTGGAAAAATTGCTAAAGAGCTTGGAATCCTGTTTATGGTGGACATGGCTCATATTGCGGGATTGGTCGCTGCAGGGTTACACCCGAGCCCAGTGCCTTATGCGGACGTGGTGACCACCACAACGCATAAAACCTTGCGGGGGCCGCGTGGCGGGATGATCTTGTGCCGGTCCGAATACGCCAAAGCGATTGACAAGGCGATTTTCCCTGGTACTCAGGGCGGTCCGCTGATGCATGTGATTGCAGCCAAAGCGGTGGCGTTGAAGGAAGCAATGAGTGACGATTTCAAAAAATATCAGGCGCAGATTCTCAAAAATGCAACGGCTTTGGCGGATAAACTGATGCAAAACGGATTTATCTTGGTCTCCGGCGGTACCGACAACCACCTGTTGCTGGTGGACGTACGCAACCGCAATTTGACAGGGAAAGTAGCCGAACGGATTTTGGACGATATTGGCGTAACGGTCAACAAAAACACCATTCCCAATGATCCGGCCGGGCCCATGGTGACTAGCGGAATCCGTATTGGAACTGCGGCTGTAACAACCAGGGGATTCAACGAAGCGGATATGGCGGAAATTGCCGATATTATTACGTTGGCGCTTGATCATCCGACGGATGAATCCGTCCATACTCACGTTCGTACGAGGGTAAAGGCGCTTTGCGATCGTTATCCGCTTTATGCGTAAAAATGTAAAATTCAACGAGGAGATGAATGGCATGCAGGTGAAAGTGATCAACCACCCCCTCATCCAGCACAAACTGACGTTGATTCGCGACATCAGGACAGGGACCAAAGACTTCAGAGAACTGCTGGAAGAAATCGCAATGCTGATGGCTTATGAGTTGACCCGCGATCTGCCAATGGAAGAGATTGAGGTTGAAACTCCGGTGGCGCGGTGCAAAGGCAAAATAATTTCCGGCAAAAAAATTAGCGTAGTTCCCATTTTACGGGCTGGTCTCGGTATGGTAAATGGAGTGCTTCGTCTTATTCCTGCGGCCAAAGTTGGCCACATTGGGGTGTATCGTGATCCCCAGACCCTTAAACCGGTCGAATATTACTGCAAGTTGCCGCCGGATGTTTTGGACCGAGAAGTTATCATCATCGATCCGATGCTGGCGACAGGCGGTTCGTCGGTTGCAGCGATCGATATGCTCAAACGCGGCGGCGCCAAGCAGATTAAATTGATGTGTCTGGTAGCGGCTCCCGAAGGGATCAACGTAGTGAACAACGCACATCCCGACGTAGAGATTTACGCGGCGGCGGTTGATGAGAAACTGAACGAGCACGGCTATATTGTTCCGGGTCTCGGCGATGCCGGCGACCGGATTTTTGGAACCAAGTAAGATGCCAAAGGATTCAAGGCCCTCATGGGATGAGTATTTTATGGATATTACCCGAGTGGTCGCTACACGTTCCACTTGCCTGCGGCGTCAAGTGGGGGCGGTTATTGTCAAGGACAAACGCCTTTTAACTAGCGGCTATAACGGAGCGCCTCAGGGATTGGCGCATTGCTTGGAGGCGGGATGCCTTCGGGAAAAAATGGGGATTTTATCGGGAGAACGTCATGAATTGTGCCGCGGCCTTCATGCCGAGCAGAACGCCATCGTGCAGGCGGCTCTCCACGGCGTGGGAATCGCCGGATCAACGATCTACTGTACGCATCAGCCTTGCTCGGCCTGCGCCAAAATGATCATCAACTCCGGCATTCGTCGCATTGTTTTTGAATATCCTTATCCCGACGAATTGGCGCGTGACCTGCTGAACGAAGCCGGTGTACAGTGTGACTGTTTCCAGACAAAGCAGATTACAACGTCAAATGAGAGTCGTTCAAAAAATTGAATACTGTCCCCGATAAAAAAGGCGGCCGCTATCGGTCGACTTTTATTAAT
>DATMYT010000697.1:0-2790 GCA_035560855.1 Negativicutes bacterium
ACCAAAAAGCAAGTGCCAACATCGAGATTATAATTATTCCTGGCGGAAGCAAAAATGTCGAATAAATAAACTGAATAAAAGTTACTATTGTCAATCATCCTTTCGACTTATTTCTCCATTCTTCGATAAAAAGAAGCATTCTCCTGCAACCAAGAATCCGCCCATCTCTGAGCGGCTGCAAGAATCGAAAACCTCACGACCCGCTGTCATAATCAGCTTCGTTTCCATCACCGCATTCTTCCATAAGGGCGCCTCACAATATCGCTCATTTATCCGAACACTTCTGGGAACACTAAAAGAAAGGAGGTGATTTTATGGGCGGTAAAGACCGTGAACAGTCCCGTAGCCACCAACAGAATAACCAACAAGCTAAACCTCAGGATCAAACAGGTACAACTCCCAAACGTAATTCAGGCAACCATAATTGCACGAAAAGCTGATCTGTAGGTGGCATCCGCCACCTATTTTGTTTGACTTGGCTTCACGCTGGCGGGGATAGGTGGCCACCGAGGCTGAAGGGGAAAGTGAGCTGTGATGTTAACATAATGTTCAAGAACGTCGGCTGAGAAATACCAAACCTTCCCTGCCAGCTTGTCCACTCTCACCGCGCGCCGGGATATCACCCGGCCTGTTCTCCCGGGGTTTCCGTAATTTTGTCGCCCAACACGTCGACCACACACATCAAGGCTTCCATGCAAAGCTCATCTGGCATATCGTCATCCGTGTATCTGATGCCCTTGTAAACAAAACCACGGTATGTTATCTTAGACACTCTTACCCCCCCTGGGGTATCCTATGCTGACCAGGATTGTCTGCTTGCCTCTCTATGCTGCAGTCCGGATAGGTGACGATTACAGTTTGACTAATTTTATTAGACTTTCAGGCAATAAAATATCGGAAGCACTTCCAATTTTTACTGTCATATCATCAGTAAGTCTTATCTTCCCGTGCTCCAGCTCTGAAAGCCCTTGTTTAGACTTATTTATACGCCGGCCTAATTCTTAAAGCGTCATATTGTATTGTTCCTAACATAATACCTCCTCGCCGTTTATTTTGGGGGACAATTTTTGTTTTAGTCTATCGTTTTTAGAAACCGTCAATATTTATGACAAAGTGTCTTGGACTTGCTTTCAGTCTAGGGGTTTTGGACTTATAATATAGACAGGCTCCTGAATTACGAGGAAGATAGGGTTTAACGCAGGAAGAGTTTGGAAAAAAGTTTAATGTTATAAAGCAAACAATTTCCAGCTGGGAAAATGGCAATAGTCGTCCGGACATAGACGTTGCTACTCGTCTCGCCAATTCCTTTAACGTCACCACCGACTACCTTCTCGGCATATCTAATGCCCCCACTCCATCAATCCCCCTGCAGAAGACAAAAAGCCCAAGGAACTTCTCAAGTTCCTTGGGCAATCGGAAGTTATGTTCGATGGAGAAACTATAAATTGAATGATGAAGACAAGAGAAAAATCAGGGCTGCACTTGAATTAGCATTCTGGGATGCTAAGGAAGCAAAACCGTAAAGCCCGGGCTGAAGCCAAGTCGCGAAGGGAGCAGCAAAGCAATGACCAATGAAGAATATCAAAAGCTCGCAGAAGGACTAACGAAGTTAACCGACCAGTTGCAGGAAAATCACGATATGATGAATGCCCTATTTAATCGCTTAGATGAACTTGATGAAAAAATTGACGGTCTACTCGCTATTGCAGTCGACAAAGAAATATTGAATGAAATAAAAATACGTCTTGCAAACCGGACGGATTGGAATTAAAAGCTTCCTTTTCCACAAGAAAATACGCTGAACATGATGATACCCCGAACTGGCAAATAAGATAAATATTCAGCTCTCAAGCGCGCAAAAAACCGCTTGTTTTTTTACCCAGTTCACCGAACTGGTGTTTTTCAATGTGCCGAAATAAATCTTTAGTTGCGAGTAAGTTGTTTTAGCTACCTGTCCAGTACTTATGCTCAAGTCACCAGATTCATATGGTACTCACAGTTGGCGGACACCTTCGGTGAATATTTTATTCACGAAAGCTATATTATCACCCCGGCCATGTTTGCTCCACTATTTATGCTTGGTTTGTTTAACGATCTCAATAGTTTAAGCTAGCTCTCAACGCTAGCAATACTTGAACAAACAGGCTTAAATCCTTTTTTCTCGGATTTAAGCCTGTTTTCGTTATTAATAGTACGATTGCGGGGCGGTTCATACTGACATATTTCTATTAGAAGGGCCGACTTGTGCCCACACCAGGATAAATTTGGTATAATGTTATTGCGGAAGCAAAAAATACGCCCGAGTAATAACACGCAGCAATAGACACGGCGCTGAGATAGGCAGGCCGTGTTTTTAAAATCCATAAGGAGTGCAATTATCATGCCTACTTCAGCAATTTACGCACGCGTCAGCACCGATGATCAGGCCCGCGCCGGATACAGTCTGCCCGATCAGGTTGCCGCCTGTCGTCAACGTCTTTTGGCACTTGGCCATACCGATATTGCCGAATACATAGATGACGGGTACAGCGGCGAGTTTCTTGACCGGCCGGCACTGTCCCGGCTGCGGGATGATTTGCGCAAAAAAAAAGTTGAAATTGTCATGGTCTATGATCCGGATCGTCTCAGCCGGAACTTGATCAATCAGCTATTATTGTCTGATGAGTTCGAAGGGGAAAACTGCAAGCTCCTTTTTGTAACCGGAGATTATGACGCCAGCCCCGAGGGAAGATTATTCTTTTCCCTGCGCGGCGCTGTCGCCGAATTTGAGAAGGCTAAAATCAGAGAAAG
>DATMYT010000698.1:0-2232 GCA_035560855.1 Negativicutes bacterium
CGTTAAGAAAGGGGCCAAAATTATGTACGGTGAGTCAGAAATGATTAAGTGTTCCATTGTAAGAGGCGGTACCAGCAAAGCGATATTTATCATGAAGAATGAATTGCCTGCAGATCCGATTCTAAGGGACAAGGTGATCCTTGCTATTTTCGGCAGTCCCGATTTACGTCAGATTAATGGTCTGGGCGGAGCCGATATTACGACAAGTAAATTGGCAATTATTAGTCCGGCAACGATCCCTGAGGCAGATGTTGATTATACCTTCGGCCAGGTGAGCATGGAAAAACCGTTTATCGATTATGGCGGAAATTGTGGCAATATCTCGTCTGGAGTTGGGCCCTATGCCATTGACAATGGGCTGGTTACTCCGGTAGAATCTGTGACCACGGTGAAAATTCACTTAACGAATTCGGGCAATATCCTAATTGCGCGGGTTCCTGTCAAAAATGGCAAGGCGGCGGTGGAAGGGGACTGTGTGATCGGCGGGGTTCCTGGAACCGGCGCAAGAATAGAGATGGACTGGAGCAGGGTAGTGGGCCCTATTACCGGCAAATTGTTGCCGACAGGCCATGTGAAGGATGAAATTGATGTTAACGGTAAAAAGTTCACAGTTTCCGTGGTGGACGTGGGCAATGTGGTCATCTACGTAAATGCTCATGACCTGGGGCTGACGGGAACGGAAACACCCGCCCAGATTAACGCCGACAAGCAGGTCCTGGATACCGTTGAAGGCATTAGAGGCAAGGTTTGCCAACAGATCGGACTTGTTGCCGATTGGAAGGATGCCCGCACAGCTACCCCATACCAGCCCTTCCTGGCTCTGGTTACCAAGCCTGTAAGCTATGATGCGTATACCGGACAACATGTGGATGAAAAGAGTATCGATCTGGTAGCCAGAATGTATTTAATGCTTTCAGTCGTAAAAGCCTATCCCGGAACCGCCACGGCTTGTACGGGGGCTGCAGCGCGGATCAAAGGAAGTCTTATCTGGGATTTGCTGAGCGATAAGGCCAAAAACAAGGATATACTGACAATCGGCCATCCCACCGGGACCATATCTGTGAACGCTGTTGCCGAATACAACGAAAAGCAGGAAACTATCCTGAAAAAACTCAGCTTCGACCGCACGGCAAGAATTCTCATGGATGGCTATGCGTATGTCAGAAATAGCGTGTTGAAATAAGTGGCAGTATGGTGTGGCAGGGGAAAAGGTTATGAATAATGAATCGTACAAGCTTAAATGCTCAATCGTAAAGGGGGCGCCAGCAAGGGGATCTTCATTATGAAGAACGAGTTGCCAGCCGATCCCGTCTTACGCGATAAAGTGATCCTGGCGATATACGGCAGTCCCGATCTGCGCCAAATCGATGGTTTGGGCGGCGCCGATTTATTGACCTCCAAGTTGGCGATTATTTCTCCGCCCACCGTTCCCGAGGCCGATGTGAACTATACCTTCGGCCAGGTTAGCACGGCCGAGGCGTTTGTCGATTACGGCGGGAATTGCGGCAATATTTCCTCCGCCGTCGGACCCTTTGCCATCGACAAGGGGCTGGTGCCTCCCTTGGAGCCGAAAAGCGTGATTAGCAGATAGTCTCCCTTGCGAAGCACCGTGCGGGTAACCAGCGAAATAGATGTTTAACAAGTTGCCAAGAGGCGGATTCTGAAACATTGTTATTGTCGACGGGTTAAATGTTTGCGGGCTTTAACCCGAGAAATACTGCCTCGGCAGCGAATGGATCGAATAAACAATATGTTGGCACGTTTATTGCAAATAAGAAAGACTAAATTGCGCAATTGCGCAAATCAAAGCAAAGAAAGGTGAAACTGACGATGAAACATGGAGCGTTATCAGGAACAACTGTGATCGATTTGACGCGCGTATTGGCCGGCCCATACGCTTCGATGCTTTTTGCGGATATGGGGGCAAATATTATCAAGGTCGAGGTGCCGAAGAAGGGCGACGACAGCAGGGGCTATTCCCCCAGTTACGAAGGCGAAAGCGCCTATTTCGTCAACTTAAACCGCAACAAACGCAGTATAACGCTGAATTTGAAGAGTGACAAGGGCAAGGACCTTTTACGGGAAATGATCAAGAAAGCGGATATTCTCCTGGAAAACTTCCGCCCCGGCACGATGGAGAAACTGGGACTGGGCTACGAGGATATGAAAAAAATCAATCCGCGCCTGGTATACGGTTGCGTGTCCGGTTTCGGACATTACGGGCCCTATAAG
>DATMYT010000699.1:0-4219 GCA_035560855.1 Negativicutes bacterium
ATACAAAAGGATAGTTTTTTGCGCGCTGGTTGTACTTGAAATGATTATTGCTGCAATAGAAAGGATCGAAAACAATGAAGTATGATTTTGATGAAATCATTGACCGTAAAAGCACCAACGCTATGAATATGGATGGGTTCAGGGAATATATTTTCCAAGCGCCTGAAAGCATGAGCTTCCCTTATGCCGATGATGAATTTATTCGCATGTGGGTAGCGGACATGGAGTTCGCGACTCCGCCGGAAGTCATTCAAGCCGTCAAAGACCGATTGGACAAAAGAATCTTTGGCTACACCAAGATCTTTGATCCAAACTATTATCGTTTTTTTGTCAATTGGACAAAAAAACAGTATAACTGGACCTTCGAAAAAGAGTATCTGGTAACTTCGCCGGGGATCATTCCCGCATTGAATGAATTGGTTGCCTATATCTGCAAACCCGACGAAAAGATTTTGATTGTTACCCCGTCCTACGCATTTTTCAAGCATGCCGCTGACTACAATCACATTGAACTGATCTGCTCCGACTTGGTGAACCAACAGGGTTATTACACCATGGATTTTGACGATCTGGCAGAAAAAGCGAAAGATGAAAAAGTAGCGTTGTGTATTTTTTGCAACCCGCATAACCCCACGGGCCGGGTATGGACGCCGGAAGAATTAAAAAGATTTGGCGAGATATGCCTTGCAAATAATGTGTGGATCATTTCGGATGAAATTCATTGTGACTTGCTGCGTAACGGGCAGGTTCATACGCCGCTGGCCAAGCTTTTTCCGCACACAGACAGGATCATTACCTGCATGGCGCCAAGCAAAACCTTCAATATGGCAGGGATGATGTTTTCCAACGTAATTATTCCCAATGCCGCTTTAAGAGACGTTTGGAAGGCTCGTCACTATAGCCTGGAAAATCCACTGAGCATTGCGGCGACGCAGGCTGCTTACCAGCATGGCGGCGAATGGTTGAAGCAGCTAAAGAACTATTTGGATGACAATTTTGCCTTTGCTAAACAATATTTGGATCACCACTTGCCCAAAGCGGAGTTTCGCATTCCCGAGGCCACTTATCTTGCGTGGGTAAATATTGGTGAATATCTGCCGCAAGAAGAAAATCTGCCTTTGTATTTTGCCAATAATGCCGGAGTCTTATTGGAAGGCGGGAATATGTTCGTTGCCAACTCAGACGGGTATATTCGCCTTAACTTGGCGTGTCCGAGGGCGATTTTGGCAGAAGGGCTAAAAAGAATTTGTTCAGCATTGAGGAAGTGATTTTATGAAATGTAAGTCTTGCAAATTGGATCTCCCAAACAGTTGGACATCATGTCCGAACTGTGGGGCGCCGACCAACCCCAAAACGGCGCAGAAGTCAACAGGAGAGGCGAAATCATACAAAAAACTCATCAATTTTCTTTTGCTTGCCGGAATCCTGCTATATCTATTGCTGAAACTGCGCTCATAGTAACCTCGCACCTCTCCGCACAAAAAGTCAGGAGAACATATCTTGACCCTTCTATAATAATGTTAGACGGAAGGGGGTGAAACGGTTTGAACTGGATCGCCGGAATACAGCATGCAATTGACTATATTGAAGAAAACATAACGCAAGATCTTGATTATGACGAGATCGCAAAGCGGGCCTACTCATCATGCTTTCATTTTCAACGCGTGTTCGGAATTCTCTGCGGCTATACGCTCGGTGAGTACATCCGCGCCCGTCGGCTCACGCTCGCGGGAATGGAGCTTGCGTCATCCGATATCAAGGTCATTGATGCCGCGGTGAAATACGGCTACGACAGCCCCGAAAGCTTCGGACGGGCGTTCGCAAAATTTCACGGCATTACACCGTCACAGGCGAAAAACACCGGCACAAATCTCAAACTGTTTTCCAAACTTTCCGTTAAACTTGCGTTGGAGGGTGGTCATGTTATGGATTACAGAATCGAAGAAAAGGAAGCGTTCAAGGTCATTGAAAAAGTCAAGACGTTCTCGACAAGGGAGGACTCGAACCTGAAGGAGATACCGGAATTCTGGACACAGTCCAAAGCCGACGGAACGATCGGAACGCTGTGCGGTTACTGCGGCGGCTCGGAGTTTGGCGGTCAGATTTTGGGTATATGCTATGGAGATGGGTGTTCTGCAGAATTCCCGTATTCGATAGCTTCGGGCTACAACGGAAAAACGCCCGTGCCTGACGGCTTCCGTATAAACGAAATTCCCGCCAGAACATGGGCGATATTCAAATGCAAAGGCGCAATGCCGGATGCAATACAAGACCTTTGGCGCAGAATCTACACCGAGTTTTTCCCGACCTCGGATTACGCGCCGAAAAACGAAATAGATTTTGAGGCTTATCCTGACGGCGACTTGTCTTCACCGGATTATGAAAGTGAAATATGGGTTGCTGTTGAAAAACAATAAAAGCCAAAAGAAACAAAACAGATAGTAACGTTTGGAGATAGGTCAATATGTGCGTAATATATTCGCGTGGACTTAGGTTGCGCGAATATATTACGCAGTGCGGTCATGAAGCATCTTTTTGAAATTCACAAACGAGATTCGATGCTTTCTCGCTTTTCATTAGGTGGTATCCATAGGTGCAGGCGAAAATGATCAAAAAGATTGTAGATATCCGATACATCATGGCATAGTCTGTGTGGGAAGCGATTAACCCCATCACTACCGCGCCTGCTGCATAGCCTAAATCCAGAGAGGATAAGAATGTTCCGT
Source organism: Negativicutes bacterium (assembly GCA_035560855.1). Lineage (GTDB taxonomy): Bacteria > Bacillota > Negativicutes > UBA1444 > UBA1444 > UBA1444. The sequence goes on from DATMYT010000699.1 coordinate 2,727, forward strand.
TGGCGGCTCCTTTGCGGTCTGCGGGCGATCGGTCAATTGCCCACGCTTGCAGGGAGGGGTGGGCGGCGCCGTAGCCTAACCCATAGAATAAGGACGCAACCAATAGCGAAATCTCGGAAGTCGCGTAGGATAAAAGGGTGAGCCCCACCAGCATCAGCAGAATTCCTGGGCCGATAACGACTGCATGTCCGCGTCGGTCAAATAGTTTTCCCGCAAACGGTCTGCTGATTAAAATCATTGAGATATGTCCGACGAAATAGATCCACGTATTTTCCACGCCGATTTCTTTCCCATATAGCATAATGAAACTCATGATTCCACCAAGAGTAATCGAATGCAAGAAACACAGGAAAGCCGGCAGCAATGCCTGCTTTTCAACCAAGTCGCCCCAGGTCAATTTCTTTGGCGCGCAAGTTTCTACAGGTATTTTTTTGATGGGTGCAATTGAAATCGCTAACCCGGAAATCATCCCCAAAACAACTAACGTGGTGGAGACCAGCAGAACCAGCTGAAAGTCATAGCGTTTCATGAGTTCGATTCCGGCTATGGAAGCAAGAGCCGTTGCGATAATTATGGATAAAGCAAAGTACCCCGTGCCTTCTCCGCGTCGATTGGCAGGCACAATATCGGACATGATTGTTGCAAAAACCGTTGAGGTAATGCCCCAGCCGATTCCCTGGCAAAATCGCAGGACCAAAATCAATCCAATTGTGGATGTCCACATAAAAGAGCAGTTGAAAATAATCAAAATGGAAAGACCTAGTATGAGCAGCGGCCTTCTGCCAAATCTATCGGCCGCACTTCCGCTAATAGCGCGAACAATAAGGGCGGAAATCGAAACAACGGCAAACGGCAGACTCGCTTGTAAATCGGTTCCGCCAATTTGTTTGATATATACAGGAAAAGTCGAAATTAACATCAAAATTCCCTGATAGACGAATAAGTTGCCTACTAGCAGCAACAGAAAATCTCTTGACCACAAGTTTGTTGAAGCTGTTACTGTTGGTTTGTTATTATCCACTGATTCCATCCTATCTTTAAATAAATTCGTTCATTAATGGGGTTTCACATACTGTTGTGCGCTTTGGTAAATTGATTTTAGCCATAGCTCCAATTCGGCTTGCTTTTCATCCGGCAAGGCAGCTAGCACTGCGTGCCGATGTTGCCTGGAAACTTCCAACCATTGAGGATATTGGGCTAAAGCTTCTTCGCTTAATGAAACTCTTTTTTCTCTTTTATCCATACCGGAAATTCTCGTAATAAATCCTTTCTTTTCTAATTTGACTAAACTTCGAGATACTGCAGGAGGCTCAATGCTCAGATAATTTGAGAGAGATCCCTGGGTCAATGGGCCAGATTTCTTTAATGTCGTAATGATTGCCCACTCCGAACTATATAAACCATAGGGTTCTAGGATTGTATTCAACCCCTTGGAAATCATTCGCACCGTTTGAAAAAGTTGATGTAAGAGTTTTTCTTGCTTAGTCATCGCT
>DATMYT010000700.1:0-6315 GCA_035560855.1 Negativicutes bacterium
TTTCCAAAAACGACAACGGCACGTGTAAAACACATGCCGTTTCCGTCTTGATTCTATAGTGTCAAAAAATCTTATTGCATTTTAGTTTTCACTCATAGGTTCCTGATCAATTGTAGGTTCCATTGCCGGACAAGTGAAATAGAATTCAACGCCTCGCTCCGTGTTCCGCAGCCCGTACGCAAAGCCGTGCGTTTCCAGAATTTCTCTGGCGATCACTAGTCCTAAACCGGAGCCAGACGCATGATTCGTTTTCGTCTCCTTCGCTCGATAGAACGGCTGCCAAACCTTTCCCAATTCTTCGTTTGGGATGTGTGCGCCCTCATTTTCTATAGAAAACAGCAGTTGGTTCTTTTCCGTCATAATGCGAACGGAGATGCGACTGTTCTGCGGAGAATACTTCCAGGCGTTGGTGAGCGCATTGGTCATAACCGTTTCCAGCATTTCTGTATCTGCCACAGTAATGGCTTCGCTGTTGGCCTCAAACGCTACTTGCAGCCCTTTTTGATCCATCGTTTGTTTCAATGCATCATATGTTTTGTAGAAAATCATCCAGAGATCGACAACACTCTGATTGAGTACAAAATACGGGGACTCCATCTTTGTGATTTCGAGCATCTGTGTAATCATATTGCTGGCGCTGTCCAGTTCTCGCAAGGCAATTTGATAAGATTCTTTTAGGTTATTGGAATAAACTCCGTCCTGTATTCCGTCAATGTAGCCACGCACAATCGTCAGTGGCGTTTTTATTTCATGTGAGTACGCTGCCGAAAGCTGTTTGTGCCGCTTATACAGTTCCAGCTGTCTCTCGTAATCCCTTTGCAATTGCGCATTCATCTCGTTGATCTGTTTGATCTTTTGTTCCAGATTCAGTGAGATTTCATTGATTGAGTTGCCTAATGTAGTAAACTCGTCATTTGTTGATACTTGCACTTGCGTGCTAAAATCTTGCTGCGCTATCTTTAATGCAACTACATTCATTTCAATCAGCGGTTTTGCAATCTTTCGCGAAAAGATGTAGATTAATCCAGCAAATAAGATCAGTCCCAGCGAGTACAAAAGGATATGGAAGCTATTCAACATCTCATTGATGTCTTTGATCGAGTATAGAGAAATCGCACCAAGGAGGGTGACGTTCCTATCGGCTACACGCGTCACAATGAGTAGATATTTACCCGTTGTTAGTTGTTTTGTCACGGTATAGGAACTGCTGTTTATGTTGAATTCCGTGTTAGAAGTACCAAGACGATCTATCTCCTTCGCCACTAATCCATATGGAATCAGAAGATCATCGTTGCCGAAATCTTCTTTCTCTTCTACCGTTCCATCAAGCGTAATGGAGTAAGAAGCCGAGCCGCGTCCACTGCCATTCACAATGAGCACTCTTGCATTCAGAATTGCTCCGCTTGGGTCCGAACTACTTGAGATGACGCCCTCATTCTGTAGCATGGCGGAACTCTCGGTTGAATCGAAAGGAGACTCAAGCAAAATCCCTTGGGGCAAATTGCTCTCATCTTTGATTTTTACCGTAACGTTTTCGTCGGAACTGCCTTCGAGATTCGTTTGATTCTCGTCTTCAGCTTCTTTCGTCACCACGGTCGAGCCGGGTTGCTGCGTCGTTCCGCTTGCAACGGCATCCCCTGCGTTTTGTTCGCTCTGCGGTTCGGAGAAAATGACTTCATCTTCACCCGTCTCATCTCCGGTTGATTCAGTCGAGTACGAACGACCCTGATTGTTCACCAATAGGAATGTATCTGTGCCAAGAACTGCTCCATCTTTTGTTCGATAAACTTTTGAAGGTATCACCCGATTGTTGTTTTCATCAATGAGGTAACCTTCGATCGAGACCTGGTCCCCGACTTCAATTGCTTGCAGCGAATCACTTTCCAGATAGTCTTCGATGATGGTATATCGTTTTTGATTTTTGTCTGACAGCGTGAAGCAGCGCTGATATAAATCAACGCTTTGTCCAGCCAAAAAATTCATGTTCTTGTCGACAGCAGCTAATACAACGCCATGTTCATCTGCTTTCTGAACCAGCTGTTGAGCTAAATCCATATCGTCGTTTTCGATCGATGCCTTGACGGAACCCATATAAGTCGAAAGCTGACGTTGTTGCATCGTAGCCAGAAATGGTTCAAACAAAGCAGATTGAAATATAAGTTGTAAGGTTAATAAGGCGCTAACGATCAGAATATTCCAACGAAACAGTCTCCACGCGATTCGGTTTTTCTTCTTCATTTTGCCTCAAATCGATATCCCACACTCGGAACTGTCACGATCATATATGCTTTGTATTGAAGTTCTTTTCTTAGTTTTTTTATGTGAGAATCCACCACTCGTTCGCTCCCGTCGAAATCATATCCCCATATTGTGCTGATCAGTTTTTCGCGTGATAGTACGATGTTTCTATTCATCATCAATAGCCGTAAAATATCGAATTGCTTAGGTTCAAGATCGACGTCTGTGCCATCCAGTTGCACTCTATGTGCCTGCTGATCTAGCAAGAGGCCGTGAAAACACAGAGCTTCTTTATCGCAAATTTCTGCGCTGGTTGTCCTACGAGAATACAGATCAAGCAGTGCTTTTGCCTTTGCAACGAGTACGCTTGGATGAAATGGCTTCGTCATATACTCGTCTGCCTGTGCCTCATAGCCCATCAGTTGATCATCAACATCCGTTCTTGCTGTGAGCATGATAATCGGTAGGTTCGACATTTTGCGAATCTTTCTGCATATCGAAAAGCCGTCCAGGTAAGGCAGCATCAAATCCAATATCACCAAGTCTGGTCTATTCGCTTCAAAAGATTGTATCCCGGATAATCCGTCGCGTTCAATCAGCGTTTGATATCCGGCTGATAAAAAATGATCCGAAATTAGTTTTGAAATGTGTGCGTCGTCCTCAACAATGAGTATCTTCTCCACTCGGTCGTGTCTCCCGATCATATTCTGAGAATATTTCTTAACCACGTTAAGTAGTGTAATGTCGATTCATTGAGTAGTCAAGCTGATTATGCACGAAAACGACACATTCCGGAATTCTTCCTGCTATAGAAAATAAAAAGCGCGAGACAGATTGTCCGCGCTATTTTCTCCGCTAAGGCCTTGATTGCGTTCAATTGAGTATTACCCTGAGATGCCAACCAGTTCTGCGCGCACCATGATTCTGCGACCATTACTAACACCTTGATACTCTTGGCAAGACAGCATTGTAAGTGTAGGTTTCAAGGTCTGCCCTGTAACAGACCAATCGTCAGGTTCAATCGTCGTCACACTAACGACCTGGTATTGGTAGGATACACCTTCCGCGCAATGTAGAGAAATGATGTCGCCTGCTTTTAATTGGTCCAAATGTCTAAAGTAATCTCTAGAGCCGGTCCTGTGTGCGCTCATGCAAATGTTTCCGATTTCATCGGGTTGCGGTGCATTTGGGAAAATCGCAGCTCCGACGCGCATGTCTTTATAGATTCGCTCGAACGATGAGCAGCGGATTGCGCAAATCTTCAAATCAATCGCCGGAATATCGAGAAGATAAGTGTCTTCTTTTACCCCGCCCACATCCACAGCGGGCGATCCCGAATCGATAACTGTGGTGTTATCATCTATATCGGTCAAATCGTCGAGTAGATTCGTATTCTGCTGGGCTGCGTCAATTTCCTCCGCAGTGTATACGATGGGTTGTGCAGTCTTCAACTTCGAGTAATCAATTTCAATATACGATACCGGCGTACTCCCCATCGCATCCTCCAGCTGTTCAGCCAAGCGAGTGGAGTTGTGATAATAGAATACCCGGAGGAGATGTGGCAATAGAACGAAAAATAGACCGATCCCGATGATCATCACTGCGACCAATTGCAATCCATTCCATTTTCTCTTTTTTCGTCTTTTTTTTCTCATGTTTCTTCAATTTACCATGCTCTAGCAACGTTCTTGAGATGTTTGTTTGTTAACAAGGCTTTTGCGGCTTGCTAGCCTCGTAAATGACGATATGAGTTTCCTCAACTCCATTATACAGACGATGTGTGCAAAACCCGTTCCTGTTTCGTACCTTATTCGTTCTCGCGATGCGTTACTATCTGGCAAATTTGCGTTGTCGATGAGATCTTTCAAAAATACTTGCTTGTTATCCTATCTTCTCAGGGCTATTTCTGAAAATTACGCTCTTCAAATATCCTCAAATCAGCAAGTATGTTCAACGTAAAAGAGAATAGGTTTCTTAGGCTAGAATCCCTCAGCAATATTTTTGCCGATTGCATCAAAAAGCCTCAGCTTTCCTCATCTTTCCACGTTATCTGCTGCTTTCCAGATTCTCAGCCGGATCATCATGGATGTGATCCGTTTGCCACCCGGCAGATACTCCATATCGTCCTGATTGATCGCCCCAAAGAAGAAGGTAAAGAACCCATACACGGCAACCGCAATCAGAATAACGCCAATGGTCACAAACCGCGAATATTCACCGGATGGCACATGCGGCATGATCACATAGACGACTAACCCCATGCACGCCGTCGCCAAGATTGGCTTGATAAAATCCTGCAATATCCGAGGTCTGGCTTTGGCATATTTGATGACGCAGATCACGTCAAGCAATGCCGCAATGGCATAACAGGCAACGGTTCCATAAGCAGCGCCGCGAATGTTGACCTCCGGCATCCGGATAAAGAGAATGCTAATGAGTATCTTCACGCATATCCCGATAAACAGGTTGATCACCGGTAAATACGTCTTACCCAAGCCTTGCAGAATCCCTGTCATGGTTTGCAGTATGGTCAAAAACAGCACTGCAATTGCCATGATGCCCATCAGATTTCCTGCAATAGTTAAATTTTCGCCTTTCAAACCTGCAAAAAGAAGATGCATGATCGGCGTCGACAACAGAAACAGACCAGCCGCACAGGGCAGCCCGATCAGTATGGAAAGCTTGAAACCGATGCGCGCCTTGTTTGAAATCCCCCTCAGGTCGCCACGCGCTTTGGATGTCGAAATTGACGGGACAAGACTGACTGCAAGCGCGAGAGAAAACACCGCCGGCATATTGATAATTGGGTTCACATACGCTGTCAAAAGGCTAAAAAGCGAATTGACGATCTTAGAATTCAGAATGACCTCTTGACCAAACAGCACAATACTTCTCATGCTGTTCAATGTATTGGTGATGATCGCGGTGTCTGCAAGCTGGACAAGCGGCATAGCGCAGGCTCCGACAATGATAGGAGTGGCCAGATAAATGAGCTTTCTACCAATATTTCTTGTCAAGTCTGCATAATGGTCGCTTGTGATTTGCTTTTTAAAGTCTGCTATTCGTACCCGATAGTGAACGGACAAATAGATGAACGCAAAAAACTCGGAAACCGTAATGCCGAGCACAGCCCCGGCTACCCCGTATATCTCTCCTTTTCCGATCCATAACCAAGCAAGCAGAAGTCCAACTCCAGCCTTGCCGGTTTGTTCAATGATTTGCGATATGGCTGTCGGCATCATCTGCTGCATCCCCTGAAAATAGCCACGGAAGGCCGAGAGAATTGCAACAAAGAATAAAGAAGGCGCGATCGCAATAATTGCCAAGCTGGCATCCGACCTTCCAAGTATGGTTGCAATTGGTTTGCTTAGCGCGATCATAAGGATGGTCGTGACAAGCCCAATGGCAAACATTGCCTTGATTGCCTTGGAAAAAACCTCATATGCCGCTTTGTAATCATTGAGCGCCGTCCGTTCCGACACCATCTTGGAAATGGCGACCGGCAGTCCCGCGCTGGATATGGCTAAGAGAAACGTGTATATGGGAAAAGCCGTCGTATAATACGACATGCCGTGTGTCCCGATAATGTTGGTTGATGCGATGGTGTAAACGGCGCCGATGATCTTGGAAACGAGTCCCATACCACCCAGGATGGCCGCACCTGTTGCAAAGCTCTTTTGCGTTCTTTTAATCATTATTCGATTATACATGATACAAGGCAATATGAGTATCTGAAGTTATCCGCTCATATGCTTGCGTATTTCAGAAAGCATGCAACACAGTCTATGAACGAAGTAGACATTGTGTGAGCGAGCGGGAAACGACCTCAACATCAAATACTAGCCAGATATTTCAGCGCTCGTATTGCAGTTGCCCCCGCCTACGATTCGCGCGATTCTGTCGCTATATGCGGTTCTTTGTGTCCGCGCATTACATCTGTGGGCTTATCCTTCTGTGCAGCCATCCATAGGAATGACTCAATTGTCTTACTCGACTGCCAAACGACGGATGATTCCGGCTCGTTTCAGGTAGGCCCTCACGGTTTCCTCCGCACAATCAGCTTAACGCCTGAAACAT
>DATMYT010000701.1:0-8056 GCA_035560855.1 Negativicutes bacterium
ATCGTCGGCGGCGTCAAATTCTATGACCGTAAGGAGATCAAGGACATGCTGGCGTATCTGCGGGTGATTCAGAACCCCGCTGATTCGGTGAGCTTCCGGCGGGTTGTCAATGTGCCGCGACGGGGCATCGGCGATACATCAATGGGGCATCTGCAGACGGCGGCGGACCAGGCAGGTCTACCATTATATGAAATTTCAAAGCGGCTTCATACCGTTGATGCGGTTGGCGCCAGAGCGAAAGGCGCGCTTGTCGAGCTGGTACGGTTATTGGACCGGTTGCGGGAAGCAGCCGCCGAAGACTCAGTGGCTGATCTGATAACCCGCGTGATGAAGGAGTCCGGTTATGTGACCGAACTTGAGCAGGAAGGAACGCCGGAAGCGCAAAGCCGGGTGGAGAATTTGCAGGAATTGCTGACGGTGGCGCGGGAATTTGTTACAGAAGCCGATGACGAAGATTCGCTCGAAGCGTTCCTGAACCATGTGGCATTAGTGGCGGATATTGATTCCGCCGATCTGGAAACGGACAGGGTCACGATGATGACGTTGCACTCCGCCAAAGGGCTGGAGTTTCCGACGGTGTTTCTAATCGGCATGGAAGAAGGGTTGTTTCCTCATTTCCGAACATTGAACAGCGAGGAGGAAATGGAGGAGGAGCGTCGTCTGTGTTATGTGGGAATAACCCGGGCGCAGCGGAATGTGTTTTTGACCCGGGCGCAGAGTCGCATGATCTATGGAGAGGTGCAAGCCAATCGTCCGTCCCGTTTTCTCTCGGAGATTCCGGAGACATTATTGGAGAGCAAACAGAAACGGACTGCAAAACCGGCACCATCTCAACAACTGCACCTTCCACCCCGGCAGTCCGTGCCTGCGGCATCGTTGCTGAGACCGATAACGCCGTCAAAACCAGTGGCTTCCCCGACTGCCGGAGCTAGTATGGCGTGGAAAGTCGGCGACAAGGCAGCTCATGGGAAATGGGGCATTGGTACGGTGGTGGAAGTCAAGGGGGCGGGCGACGATCAGGAAGTGAAGATCGCTTTTCCCGACCAAGGGATCAAGAGCTTGTCGGTTAAATTTGCGCCGATTCAAAAGATGTAGGGGGCACAGAAAGCGATGAGTGAGCGGGAGCCGCAAGATCAAGAAAATATCACTCGTGAGCTGGGCGAGCTCCGCGCGCGGCTGCATCGGTACAACTACGAATATTACGTGATGGATGCGCCTGAGATTAGCGACGCTGAGTATGACCGGCTGATGCGGCGGGTGAAAGAAATCGAAGCGGAACATCCGGAACTGGTGACGTCAGATTCACCGACGCAACGGGTTGGCGGACAACCGCTGGCCGGTTTCGAAAAAGTCACCCATGCTGCCCCTCTGCTGAGCCTCGGCAATGCTTTTTCCGCCGATGAGCTGCGGGCGTTCGATAACCGGGTACGTGCTGCGGTAGGGACAGCGGTGGAGTATGTCGTAGAACTCAAAATTGATGGACTGGCTGTGAACCTGATTTATGAACATGGACGCTTGAGCAGGGCGGCGACGCGGGGTGACGGCGAGGTAGGCGAGGATGTTACGACAAATGTGAAGACCATCCGGTCGATTCCGCTGGTCTTGCAAACGGAAACTATTGCGCTGCCGCCCTACTTCGAAGTTCGCGGTGAAGTCTACATGCCCCGCAAGGCTTTTGATCGTCTTAACCGTGAACGGTCGGCGGCAGGTGAAGCGTTGTTTGCAAATTGCCGCAACGCCGCCGCCGGATCGCTGCGACAGCTGGATCCCAAGGTGACTGCCGGTCGAACGTTGGATTTTTTCGCATACGGCATTGGCCAGCGGCAGGGTTTGCCTTTTCGAACGCATGCCGAAATGTTGGCCGGTCTCGGACGCATCGGGTTTCGCACCAATCGGCAACAGAGGGTATTCCAAAGCATCGAAGATGTAGTCGCCTATTGCAAAGATTGGGCGGAAAAGCGTGCGGCTTTGGACTATGATATCGATGGGCTGGTGCTCAAGGTGAATAGTCTGGCGCTGCAGGAGGAACTTGGCAATACAGTGAAAGATCCGCGTTGGGCGATTGCCTGGAAATTTCCGGCGGAGGAAGCTATGACCGTGGTGGAAGATATTTTCGTCGGCGTGGGACGCACCGGCGTACTGACGCCCACCGCTATTTTGCAGCCGGTGCTGTTGTCGGGGTCCACCGTGAGTCGGGCGACGTTGCATAATGAAGACTTCATCCGGGAAAAAGACGTGCGGATCGGCGATACGGTCGTTATTCACAAGGCGGGTGAAGTAATCCCGGAAGTGATAGCGGTAGTTGCGGAAAAAAGAACCGGCGCCGAGCAAACATATGCCATGCCGACGGAATGTCCCGAGTGCGGGCAACCGGTGGTTCGCAAACAGGGAGAAGCTGCGCTTCGTTGTGTGAATCCAGACTGTCCGGCGATGGCTCGCGAAGGATTGATCCATTTTGTGTCGCGTGATGCAATGAATATTGACGGACTGGGTCCGTCGATCATCGAAAGTCTGCTGGAGGCGGGACTGATCGCCGATGCGGCCGACCTATATTCTCTTACTGTCACGCAGTTGTCGGAAATGGAGCGGATGGGCGAAAAATCAGCCGGCAATTTGGTGAGTGCGATTGCCGCCAGTCGGGAGGCGGGCTTGGGTCGGTTGCTCTTTGCTCTGGGCATTCGTTTTGTTGGAGCCAAGGTGGCGGGAATTTTAGCGAAAGCCTATAGAAAAATAGATGCGGTTGCGGAAGCCGCTATGGATGAGTTGGTACAGATCCCCGATATAGGGCCCCGCATAGCGGAAAGCGTAGTCGGGTATTTCTCCGACCCGGAACATCTGACATTGATCGAAAAATTGCGTCAGGCAGGAGTCAAGATGGAAGATGCGCCTCCTGTGAATAGCGCACCTCAGATTTTCGCCGGAAAATCTTTTGTCCTCACAGGAACGCTTACGACGATGGGACGGGACGCGGCTTCGGCAGAGATCGAAAAGCGCGGCGGCAAGGCGACGTCCGCAGTTAGCCGCAGGACGGATTTTGTCTTGGCAGGGGCCGAAGCCGGCAGTAAGCTGGCCAAAGCGAACGAACTCGGAGTCCGGGTGCTGACAGAGCAAGAGTTCCTAGCCATGCTGGAAACCGGCGTGATATAATATATAAATTATGAACTAGGTGGTGGCGAAATGAAACTGAACCGGAAAGATGTGGAGCACGTGGCGCTACTGTCGCGGCTCGAACTTTCGGAGCAAGATCTCGACAAGTATACGGGCCAGCTGGACGCGATTCTCGAATACATCGACGTGCTGAATCAGGTGGATACTTCGGGCGTTGAGCCGATGGCGCACGTGCTGGATATCCGTAATGTGATGCGACCGGATGTCGTTCAACCTTCTCTGCCGAGGGAAGCGGCGCTGATGAATGCGCCGGAGCCGGAAAACGGCTTTTTCAAAGTGCCGAAAATCGTGGAATAGTGGAGGGAAACGGAATGGACCTCTTTAGGCTCAAAGCGCATGAATTACATGAAAAACTTACCCGCCGCGAAGTGTCGGCGGTGGAAATCACCCAGTCGGTGTTGGCGCGGACTGACAAGACGGATACTGTTATCCGTTCATTTATAACCCGGACGCAGGATGCGGCGCTCGCAAAAGCAAAAACCGTGGATGAAAAAATTGCGCGGGGTGAGGCGGTTTCGCCGTTGGCGGGAATTCCCGGCGCGCTCAAAGATAACATGTGCACCAACGGCGTCAAAACAACCTGCGCATCAAAAATGCTGGCGAACTTTATCCCACCTTATGACGCCACTGTAACGGAGAAACTTGCGGCGGCCGATGCGGTCATCGTTGGGAAGACCAATCTCGACGAGTTTGCAATGGGTTCTTCTACAGAAAACTCCGGCTTTTTCACTACGCGGAACCCTTGGGATACTGACCGTGTCCCTGGCGGCTCCAGCGGCGGGTCCGGCGCGGCGGTAGCTGCAGGGGAAGCGATCTGGTCGCTTGGCTCCGATACCGGCGGTTCGATCCGACTACCGGCGGCCTATTGCGGGATTGTTGGATTGAAACCTACATATGGAAGGGTTTCCCGTTACGGACTCGTAGCCTATGCGTCTTCGCTGGACCAGATTGGCCCATTTGCTCGGGATGTCAGGGACTGCGCGACGGTGCTCGGCGCTATCGGCGGATACGATCGCCGCGACTCGACTTCGATCCATTCTCCGGTACTCGACTATACGAAAAATCTTGGCGTCGGCGTCAAGGGCTTGAAAATCGGTCTGCCCCGTGAGTATTTCGTAGCCGGTATGCAGCCAGACGTGGAATCCTCGATCCGTCGTTCCATCGATGAACTTGTTGCCATGGGCGCGGAACTGGTCGAAGTATCGATGCCAAACACGCAATATGCTCTCGCAACCTACTATTTGATCGCGACAGCTGAAGCCAGTTCGAATCTGGGCCGTTACGATGGCGTCGGATTCGGGCATCGCGGCGAAGGCAACGATATAGTCTCGATGTATAAGCGTTCGCGGGCGGAAGGCTTCGGACCTGAGGTTCAACGGCGCATCATGCTTGGCACCTACGCTTTGAGTTCAGGCTACTATGATGCTTACTATCTCAAGGCGTTGAAAGTTCGGACCCTGATCAAACAGGATTTTGATAGGGTATTTGAGAAAGTGGATGTGCTGATTGCTCCGACTGCGCCGACCACGGCATTCAAGGTAGGGGAAAAAATCGAAGATCCTCTGGCAATGTATCTTATGGATGTTTGCACCATTCCAATCAATCTCGCAGGAGTCCCGGCCTTGTCCTTGCCCTGCGGTTTTGCCGACGGGCTGCCTGTCGGGATGCAGATCATCGGGCCGCATCTGTCGGAAGAGAAAATACTGCAGGTGGCCTACACGTTTGAACAAGCTCACGATTATCACAAACAGATGGCTCCGATCCGGGAGGTGGACTAAAAATGCAGTTTGAAACAGTCATTGGACTGGAAGTTCATACGGAACTGAAGACCGCATCCAAGATTTTTTGCGGTTGCACTACCGAGTTCGGCGGGGAACAAAACACGCATGTCTGCCCGGTCTGTCTCGGATTGCCCGGAGTATTGCCGGTGTTGAATGAAAAAGTTCTGGAGTTTGCGGTTCGCACGGGTATTGCTTTGAATTGTAAGATTTCACCGTACAGCAAATTTGACCGGAAAAATTATTACTATCCGGATTTGCCGAAAAACTTCCAGACCTCGCAATATGATCTGCCGATCTGCGAGGGTGGTTATCTTGATATCGAAGTCAACGGAGAGACAAAGCGCATTGGCATTACGCGCGTTCACATGGAAGAGGATGCAGGCAAGTTGATTCATGCCGGAACGATCTCAAACTCGGAGTACGCTCTGGTGGACTACAATCGTACCGGGGTTCCGTTACTCGAGATCGTTTCGGAGCCGGATATCAGGACGCCGGAAGAAGCAAAAGCCTATCTGGAAAAGATCAAGAGCATCCTCAGCTATATCGATGTATCCGACTGCAAAATGGAAGAGGGCAGCCTGCGTTGCGACGCCAACATTTCCTTGCGTCCGATCGGACAGGAGAAACTTGGCACCAAGGCCGAAATCAAGAATGTAAATTCGTTCAAAGCCGTCCAACGTGCGCTCGAGTATGAACAGGAGCGGCAAGACGAAGTCCTGTCGGAAGGTGGACGGATTATTCAGGAGACCCGCACTTGGGATGATTCCCGCGGTGTGACATTGTCGATGCGCAACAAGGAACAGGCGCAGGACTATCGCTATTTCCCGGAACCGGACTTGGTCCCGATCATTGTTGATCCATCCTGGGTCGAGACGATTCGCCGTGCGCTGCCGGAACTACCGGAGGCTCGCAAACAACGAATTATGAAGAATCATGGACTGTCGCCTTATGATGCGGATGTGATTACTGCGTCGCGACCCATGGCGGATTACTATGACGCGCTGCTCGCAGCCGGTGCGGAAGCGAAAGCTGCAGCCAACTGGCTGATGGGCGAAGTCTCCAAACATCTGAATGCCTGTTCGTTGGATATCCGGAGCTGTCCGGTGCCACCGGCTAATCTGGCGGAAATGATCGCTTTGATCGAAAAGGGCACGATTTCCGGCAAAATCGCCAAGTCGGTATTTGAGTCCATGTGGACTGAAGGCAAAGCGGCCGGGGTGATCATCAAGGAGCAGGGGCTTGTACAGATGAGCGACGAGGGAGAACTCGGCAGCATCGTCGAAGCGGTGATTGCAGCGTCTCCACAGTCTGTGGCCGATTTTAACGCCGGCAAGGAAAAAGCCATCGGATTTTTGGTGGGGCAGATTATGCGACAAACCAAAGGGCGGGCCAATCCGGAACTGGTGAATCGAATTCTCAAAGAAAAGCTCACCGGAAAGTAAGAGAGGTACGCTGTTTATGTCCCGCAATCGCAGGGAACCAAATCATAATGAAAAAGTCCGACCGGTTCAACTCGGCCGGACTTATACTTTTCCGATTACCGGACTGGGCCATTCAGGCGAAGGAGTGGGCCGGGTCGAAGGCTTTACCGTCTTTGTCCGCTATGCCTTGCCGGAAGAGACTGTGACAGTCGTGATCGAAGAGGTGCGGGCAAACTTTGCCCGAGGTCGTCTCATTCGCGTCGAAACCTCCGATCCGCAGCGCGTGAGTCCACTCTGCCCGGTATATGAGGCGTGTGGCGGTTGCCAGTTGCAGCATCTTTCGTATGCGGGACAGTTAGCAGCGAAATATCAATCCGTACAGGATGCGATGCAACGAATCGGCAAGCTGGCGGATGTAACTATCAAACCAGTACTGGGAATGGATGATCCCTGGAGGTATCGGAATAAGGCGCAGTTTCCGGTTGGGCGTATGGGAGAAAAAATCGTCACCGGCTGTTTCGCCGCAGGAAGTCACGAAATCATACCCACGGACAACTGCCTGATCCAACATTCACTGAATGACCGGCTATTGACAGCAGTGCGACGGATTGCGGCATCGGTCGGTGTGGCTCCTTATGATGAAAAAACGGGTCAGGGAGTCTTGCGGCATGTCATGGGACGAGTGGGAAGCGCAACAGGAGAAGTGATGGCGGTGCTGGTGACAGCGGCGCGGGATTTCCCGGGAAATGAGGAACTGGTCCAGCAATTAAAGGCTGCTATACCGGAATTGACCTCCATTCAGCAAAATATCAATCAGGCTCGGACGAATGTGATTCTGGGACGGGAAACGCGGGTTTTGTGGGGAACGCCCGTGATACACGATCACATCGGACGATTTTCTTTTCAAATCTCGGCGGAGTCTTTTTTTCAAGTGAATGCCGTGCAGACGCAAGTGCTGTATGAAAAAGCTGTGCAAGCTGCGGGACTTACCGGCGGCGAGACAGTTTTTGATCTCTATAGTGGCACCGGAACGATCAGTCTATTTCTGGCGGAACATTCGACACAGGTTTATGGAATCGAATATTCTCCGGCGGCGGTCGCAGACGCCGAACGTAATGCGACCGCTAACAAAATTCATAATGTACAATTCATCGCTGGTGATGTGGCGGCAAAAATCGTTGAACTGCAGAAAAAAGGAATCCGCCCCGATGTGATCGTACTCGACCCACCTCGAGCGGGATGTGAAGAGATCGTGCTGAAAACGGCAGCCGAAATGGGACCGACCCGGATGGTGTACGTGTCCTGCAACCCGGCGACCTTGGCGCGCGATTTGGCCTTACTCGATGAAATGGGTTATAAGACGGTCGAGATACAGCCGGTAGATATGTTCCCGCAGACATATCACGTCGAGTGCGTAGTTCTCCTCGAAAGGAAACACGCCACCGTGTAATGTGTAAATTATTTTTCTGAATACAACATAGTGTGTTTTGGTGAGCGCTGATATGTTTCCGCAAACAAGAAGGGTTGAGTGCGCAAGGGTGTTTTCTTTTGATGTGTTTGCATAAAGAAAACACAGTGAGTCAGGCACTCCTACAAAGGAAACACAGCAAAAAGCCTTGAGAGATCAGGGCTTTTCTTTATTTATGAGATGTTTCTGGTGAATTGACAGCTAGTGAGTGAGATCAT
>DATMYT010000702.1:0-3446 GCA_035560855.1 Negativicutes bacterium
ATCCCAGTACAATGGAAGGCACCGAAGCCAAGCATTCGACACTGAGTCGGATCATATCCGCCAATCTGCCACGTGCGCTGTATTCCGCCAGATAAATTCCTGCGCCGACTGCAATAGGCGCCGCCACAATCAACGACAAAAACAGAATATAAAAAGTGTTAAACAACTGCGCACCAACGCCACCACCCGTTGAAATATCACTGGACTGTCCGAAAATAAAGCTCCAACTCAAAACTGGCAGTCCTTTGTAGAGAATGTGTCCAAGAAAAATCGTCAATACCCCGATGATGAGAACCCCTGCTGCCCAAAGAACGACAGTCACTACCCGATCCCATTGTTTCGCACTCATGCTGTCTCTCCTTTCTGGATCAGGCCACGAATGGCTACAATCAAAAACAAGGACATCACAAGTAAAACCAACGCCATCAAAAACAACGAATTCCCATAGGCCGAATTAAAAGGAGCATTTCCCATCTCCACCACTATTTCACTCGTCAAAGTGGAAGTCGGGCTAAACAGCGATTTGGCCAACAGCGGAGTGTTGCCAATGACCATTTGCACCGCCATCGTCTCACCAATCGCCCGGGCCAAAGCCAGAATAATACCCGTCAGAATTCCGGGCATGGCCGTAGGAATAAGTACATGCCAAATCGTCTGCCACCTGGTAGCTCCCAGAGCTACCGACGCTTCTTCCAACGAAGAAGGCACAGAGCGAAGCGCGTCCTCTGAAATGCTGATCACCGTCGGCAGGATCATTATTCCCAAAATCAGCCCCGCTGCAAAAAGTCCGAATCCCATACCCAACTTTAGGTCATCCCGTAAAAACGGTACTAAGACGGTCAACCCTAAGTAGCCGTAAACAACAGAAGGGATCGCCACATACAGGTCATTGGCTGGTCTCATGATGTCGCGCACCCTCTTGGGCGCCACCTTAGCCATAAAAACTGCGCCGGCCAATCCGAGAGGCGCACCAAACAACACCGCCAAAAGTGCAGCATAAACCGAACCCACGATAAAACTGGCGGCTCCAAACTTTTCATCCATTGGGTCCCACTTGGTTGAAAAGAAAAACTCAGATGGACTCACTTCCCGAAAAGTTTGCAATCCCTGCTGTCCCATGAAGAAAATAATCGAAAGCACAATGATCGACATGAGTATTGCACTGGCGAGAAATAGATAGCGGATATATCGATCATAAGCCAACCGAAGATCTGTAGTCTGTGTTCCTGATGTGGAACTCACTGTTGTTCACCTTCCCTGTGGGAATTTTACGGTTTTTCCTGCAAAAACGCGTGTACGCCGGAGGCTAAAGAGCGCTCCCGGCATACACGCCTGTGATAAGTCTCGCTTATCTCAAGCCCATTTATTTAGGCATTTTGGTGAGAGGCACAAATCCGCTCTTTTCAGCATAGGTTTCCTGGAATTCCTTGCTGGTTACAAAATCGATGAAAGCTTTCGCAGCTCCAGTCGGTGCACCTTTAGTGAACATGCGACCGAACGTCAGGATCTTGTATTTTCCGCTAGCAACTTCAGTTAGAGAGTATTTAACTCC
Organism: Negativicutes bacterium; assembly: GCA_035560855.1. Lineage (GTDB taxonomy): Bacteria > Bacillota > Negativicutes > UBA1444 > UBA1444 > UBA1444. The sequence continues at coordinate 1,553 of DATMYT010000702.1, forward strand.
GTCTACAGCCAGTGTTTTCACTGTAGCGTCCGCATATGCAGCATCCACGTAACCGAAAGCGCCGGTAGTACTGGCAATGGCAGCGCGAACCGCTCCGTTGGAATCCTGAATAACCGCATTGTCGGTAAATTTATTAGTTTTGAGAACCAGTTCCTGAATAGTAGCGCGTGAACCGGAAGACGGGGCACGATGGACCAACGTGATCTTGAGATCTTTACCGCCAACTTCTTTCCAGTTGGAAATCTTGCCGGTCATGATTCCGACGTATTGTTCCGTCGTAAGGTTATCCACGTCAACATCCTTGTTAGCGATGAATACGAAGGGGATACCAACAAGCTTGTGTTCAACAAGCCCTTTGTCATTCAGTTTTGCATCCAGCGCCACATCGGAGTTGCCGATATCAACAGCGCCGGTCGCAACCTGATTTTGTCCGGTGAATGATCCGCCACCGGCGATATTAACCGTAGCTTTAGGATTCTTTTTCTGAAATTCTTCCTGACCTGCTTTCAAAAGCGGCAATAATGCAGTTGACCCGGAAGCCTTGACAGTGCCCGTAATTTCTACCGCTGCTTTTTGAGGTTCTGCTTTTTTCTCCGAGGATCCGCCGCACCCTGCCAGTAGCGTTGCCGACATCACTACGGCCAATCCCAAGGTTAATCCTTTTTTCATGTTCATTTGAATTCTTCCTCCCATCGTATGTTCCCGAAATTATTTTTCCTGTTTTCATCATAACGAATCCCCAGAGTGGTCGCAATGCTTCCAGCACGGTTTTAACCCAACGTTAACATTGCCTTAACATTGCCGTTTTTTCTGCGCTTATTTTATAGGCAATTCACGTGCCTGTGTTTTCAAAGTACCAATTGACACGCAAGGCCGCTATCCTGTAGGGAGCTACTTAACACTAAAAGAAGAGTTTATTGTAAGCGCCAAAGCCGTACAACCATGCAGTTTTCTTATGTCCGGCTATAAAAGAGCTTACCTTCTGCCCCAATAAAGTCATCTTTATTTTATCATTAATTGACATGCGCATCACCAATGCGTATAATGTAATTAACAAGGAAGGGGGGCCCTCGGTGACAGCCAAAGACGCGATTAAACTGATCGAAGCTAATGGCTGGCAGCTGGACAGCGTAAGGGGTTCCCATCACCAGTTCATCCATCCCGAGCGTAAAGGGAAAATCACGGTTGCGCTTCACAAAGGTGACATTCCGCCCGGAACGTTGAACGCAATCTTGAAGCAGGCAGGATTGAAATAACTTCTGCTCTCAAAGGAGGCAATACGATGAAAAAAGTCACATACATTGCAGTCTTCGAGCCGGCGCCATCCGGTGGATTCGGCGTATATTTCCCGGACCTGCCAGGATGCACTTCTATGGGTGATGATTTCGAAGAAGCCACTCGTATGGCCGAAGAAGCCTTAGGGCTTCATCTTTGGGGAATGGAAAAGGATAACGAGGAAATTTTTTCTCCGACTCAGCCCCCGTTTGAAGGCGTTCCTTCCGGCGCTATCATTGCCGCAGTAACTGTGTTTCCCGATTTGGTCAAAAATGAAATGGACAACCGCGCCATGAAGACCAATGTCACAATTCCGGCCTGGTTGAAAGAAATGGCGGAACGAGAAAAGATCAACTTTTCACAGGTCCTGCAAACGGCCCTGAAAGAGCGCCTGCGAGTTTAATATAGGACTGCAACCCATAACCGCCTACTCTGGGCGGTTTTTTCTGTTTAAGTATCTTTTTGATCGTTCCAGCATTATTTATGAGGTGATTAAAGATCACTGTTTCTCCAGTCTGAAACCTCGACACGTTCCACTTGATCCGGATCGCTATCATGTTGCTTCATCAGGCAGGTTGTTTTTCGTTTCGACAGCTTCCTGTGTTCGTCTGTAATCTTT
>DATMYT010000703.1:0-2637 GCA_035560855.1 Negativicutes bacterium
AAAAAAGTGGCTGTGCCGAAAACTTAGGTCGGCACAGCCACTTTTAACGGTCTTATTTTCGAGTCAGTTCTCTATTTTTCATTACAGATTAGTTCGGTTTGTTTCTCGGTTTCCGGCACAGCCTGTTCGGACTCAATTCGCATCTTATAGAAGGAACGCCAGACAAATACCAAGGCAACGATCAGGAAGGCGGTACCAATATAGGGAGCGATATTCCGAAACGATTCTGAAATGGCAATTTCCATGGCCAATAGGCCAAACAGGGTTGTGAATTTGATGATCGGGTTTAGCGCCACGGAAGAGGTGTCCTTGAAGGGATCGCCTACGGTGTCGCCTACCACGGTGGCGTCATGCAGGGCGCTGCCCTTTTCTCCCAGATCGACTTCCACTACTTTTTTGGCATTGTCCCAACAGCCGCCGGCGTTGGCCATGAAAAGGGCCTGGAAAAGGCCGAATACGGCAATGGAGATAAGGTAAGAGATGAAGAATGCTACCGGCTCGTTGCTGCCACCGCGAGGTGCGGACAGACAGGCAAAAGCCATCGCAAAGGAGAATATGGCGACAAAGATGTTGAACATCCCCGCCTGGGCATACTGAGTGCAAATTTTGACCACTTCTTTGGAAGCTTCGATGGAGGCGGACTGGCTGGCAGTATCATCAAGATGGATATTTTGCTTGATATACTCAACCGCCCGATAAGCTCCTGTGGAGACCGCCTGGATGGAGGCTCCTGTAAACCAGTAAATAACCGAGCCGCCGCAAAGAAAGCCCAGAATGGTGTAGGGATTGAGCAGGTTTAGGATAGTCTCTGGTTCCACACCAAGTACGTTCTTGATGACCAGGATGAGAGAGAAGATCATGGTGGTGGCGCCGACGACAGCGGTCCCGATAAGTACCGGTTTGGCTGTGGCCTTGAAGGTGTTGCCTGCGCCATCATTGGCTTCCAGATAATATTTGGCTTTCTCAAAATCCGGTTTAAAACCAAAATCTTTTTCAATTTCTTTTTCAATTCCGGGAATTGTTTCGATGAGCGAAAGCTCGTAGATGGACTGCGCATTATCGGTGACCGGACCATAGCTGTCAACGGCGATCGTTACAGGCCCCATCCCAAGGAATCCAAAAGCCACAAGGCCAAAAGCAAAGATAGAGGGATAGATCATGACGCCGGCCAAGCCATAACTACTGGCGAAATAGGCCGCGAACATCAGTGCGGCAAAAACGATTCCCTGCCAGAAGGCGCTGAAATTTCCGGCAACAAGGCCAGCTAAAATGTTTAAGGAAGCGCCGCCTTCCCTGGAGGCCTTTACAACTTCCTGTACATGCGTGGACTTGCCACTTGTGAATAATTTGGTAAATTCGGGTATCAGAGCGGCCCCTAAAGTGCCACAACTGATAATGATAGAGAGAACCACCCAGAGGCTGGCACCCTTGTTGCCCACGATCGTTCCGGGCCCAATAAGGAAGTAACTGACAATGAAGGTAACAAAGATAGAAAGGATGGAGGTCAGCCAGACCAGATTGGTCAGTGGCTGTTCAAAATCGAAGTCATCTTGCTTGCTGTATTTCATTTCGCTGATGACCTTGTTGCAATAGAAGGAAGTGACAGAAGTGATGATCATCAGTATCCGCATAACGAAGATCCAAGTCAAAAGGGTAGACTGCAGGGATTGATCCACTGCCAGCACAATAAAGGAAATCAGGGCAACGCCGGTAACACCGTAAGTTTCGAATCCATCGGCTGTTGGTCCGACGCTGTCGCCGGCATTGTCACCGCAGCAATCGGCTATTACACCAGGATTTCGGGGGTCATCTTCTTTGATTTTGAAAACGATCTTCATCAGGTCCGAACCGATATCGGCAATCTTGGTGAAGATGCCTCCGGCAATTCGGAGAGCACTGGCGCCCAGAGATTCCCCGATGGCAAAACCAATGAAACTTGCTCCGGCCAATTCACGGGGAACAAAAAGTATGATCAATAGCATCATAATGAGTTCAACACAAATTAAAACCACTCCAATGCTCATGCCGGCATCGAGAGGAATATTCAAAAGACGCAGCGGCTTCCTTTCCAATGACGAAAAGGCCATCCGACTGTTGGCCAGTGTGTTCATGCGGATTCCGTACCAAGCCACACTATAGGAACCGAGGATGCCTATAACAGTCCACGTCAGGATTAGGAGCACCCCACCCACAGAGGTATGTTGAAGATACCCAAAGTAGAAGGTGATACAAACACCAATAAAGAAAAGCAGGATGCCTAGCAATTTTCCCTGCTGTATCAGATAGATCTTGCAGGTTTGATAAATGATATCGGCTACATTCAGCATGGAAGCGTGAGCCCGCAGCGCTTTTACGCGGGTGAACTGGTAAAACCCGAAAATCATTCCCAGAATGCAGACTGCAAGACCGGCAATCAGCAAGTTGTTTTGGGGGGAAGATAATTCAGGAATGACCAGATTGGCCTCACTGGCGAAGGCAACATTCAATGAAAAAACGAATGGAAGCAGGAAAAAAATAACTTTGGAAAAAACATTACGCACGTTTTTTTGTCCCCTTTCTTGATCGGCTTCAAGTTCTTACCTAAAAACTTGAAGGAGTTTTCTTGTTTCGATTCACTTTACATGAAATAATTTTTTA
>DATMYT010000704.1:0-2815 GCA_035560855.1 Negativicutes bacterium
TTATAGTGGATAACAAAATCCCAAAATTTACTGGTAGTGGAGTTGGGGCGAATGGCTTTAGGCCTAATTAATGATACTGAACTAAACAGTTTATTGGCTAGTTTTACTACTTTTAATTGGCTGTATTGTTCGGTATCCACAAGCTTTATTGGTAACAACGCAATTCCAAGATTGGCCGAGACCATTTCCAGCAACACTTGATGCCGGGAAGTAGTAAACGCTATTTTGGGGAATAATCCTTGCTTGCCGTACTCATCAATACACAGACTGTAAAGCGAAGATTTGGGATCGAGCAGGATGATTTTTTCTGCCTTGAGGTCCTGCAAGGTCACGGTTTTTTGTTTGGACAAGGGATGTCCGATGCTGCATATAGCTGCAATTTCATCATGAAACAGAGGGATAAAGTCATATTTGTCCTTATCCAGTTTGTCGGTTCGAACGATGGCAAAATCAATTTGGTTATTTTGAAGTAGGGTGAGGATAGACTGTTGTTCCTCTTCATACAAATCTATGTTGATCTTATGTTGCTCTGATTGAAACCGGGCCAGAAGCGTCGCGATTTTATAAGCGGCGACAATTGGAATCGATCCTACCCGAATAGTGGCTTGTCGTGCAAACTGATACTGGCTGATTCGAGAAAGTAGTTCCGAATGTTCCAGTGTGATTTTTTCGGCGAACGTTAGAAAATCTTTGCCTGCCGCTGTCAATGAAACCTTTGAATGTTTGCGAGTAAACAACTCCATGCCCAATTCTTCTTCAAGAGCTTTAATCTGCTTGGACAGCGATGACTGCGAAATAAAGACCTCGTCCGTCGCCGCCGAAAAACCGCCGGTGTGAACAATCGCAAGAAAATATTCGATCTGGTTGAAGTTCACGGCGTCATCCCCCTTTGCGGGTCAACGCCCCGCGACTTTTTCAAGAGGAGCAAACCAGGATTTTTGCCGTTTCTAATCAATGATAAACGGACAAAGTATAGATCCATGGTCATAATAGCATGCGCTACGTTGCGATAGTATTCGAAAGAGGCATAGACTGTTTCGATAACTGAATTGCGAATTGTCTGTACAATCCCCTATCATGAAAAATAGAAAAATCCAGTGCACGTTGAAGCCGGACGTGCAGTTGGAAGGTAGTTAATGAAAAGGGGGTAATGTACATGACAAAAACCTACAAAGACTTGAGAGAATTCCTGGCGACTCTCGAAGCGGAAGGGCAACTGATCCGTATCAAGGAAGAGGTGAGTCCCGAACCGGATCTCGGAGCAGCCGGACGTGCCGCCGCCAATCTGAAAAATGCTCCCGCCGTGTTGTTTGAAAAGGTGAAAGGGTACAAATACTCGGTGGTGACCAATGTGCATGGCTCGTGGCAAAATCATGCACTGATGATGGGGATGCCCAAAGATACACCGACGAAAGAGCAGTTCATGGAACTGAACCGGAGATGGGACAAATATCCGGTGCCTCCCAAGGTCGTTTCTCGAGCAGAAGCTCCCTGTAAAGAAAATGTCATTGATAAGAATATCAATTTGTTTGATGTTTTGCCGTTGTATCGCATCAATGATCAAGACGGCGGTTTCTTCATCTCGAAGGCCTCCGTAATTTCCGGCGACCCGGAATTCCCGGATGATCTGAATAAAATGAATGTCGGTACATACCGCATTCAAGTCAAAGATGTCGACCGTGTCGGCATTCAGGCGCTGGCCTTCCATGATATCGCCGTGCAATTGGAAAAAGCCGAAGCGGAGAATAAGCCGCTACCTGTCGCCATTGCCCTGGGAAATAGCCCGCTGGTTACTTTCATGGCCAGCACGCCGGTCGGATATGACCAGAATGAATATGAATTCGTCGGTGCGTTGCAGGACGGAGTGCCCACGGAGATCGTCAAAGCCGATACGGCAGACAATCTGTATGTTCCGGCCGGCGCTGAAGTTGTGCTGGAAGGGTACATTATTCCCCGGACACGCATTGTTGAAGGACCCTTCGGCGAGTTCCCCGGGTCCTACTCGGGTGCCCGCTTGCAATGTGAAATCCAGATTACCCGGATTACCCATAGAACCAATCCGATCTTCGAAAACCTATATCTGGGGATTCCCTGGACGGAAATCGACTATCTGATGGCTCTTAACACTAGCGTTCCTCTGTTCAAGCAAATCAAAGCCAGCATGCCGGAAGTGGTGGCAGTCAATGCAATGTATTCCCATGGGATCGGCGTCATCATATCGACCAAGTGTCGATATGGCGGATACGGCAAGGGCGTTGCCTTCCGATTGCTTTCCACTCCCCACGGAATGCCGTATTCCAAGATCGTCATCATTGTGGATGAGTTTGTCGATCCGTTTAATCTTGAACAGGTCATGTGGGCGATGACTACTCGCGTTAAACCGAGTAAAGATGTCGTTGTTATTCCTAACTGTCCCGGAATGCCGCTTGATCCATCTTCCAATCCGGCGGGTATGCACGACAAATTGATCATCGATGCGACCACCCCGGTTGCGCCGGAACCCAATCCTCGTGCTGTCGAATTGCTGGAACCATCCCCGGCGACCGGAAAATGGGAAGAAATCATTCGCACCATGCAAAGCGCAGCTCAAAAAGCAAAAAAATAAACCAAATCATAAAATATTTGATGATTAATAAGGAGGCCTTGCTATGATTTGCCCACGTTGCGATAGTGATAAAGCTCGAGTGATGACCAAATCCCCGGTGGGAAAAGAGTGGGAAGTATATGTTTGCGAAAAATGCTGGTTTTCCTGGCGCTCAACAGAAACCATCAATGTTCATGCAAAGTTTAAATTGGATGACGAAAAAATTGCCAC
>DATMYT010000705.1:0-3514 GCA_035560855.1 Negativicutes bacterium
CTATTATTACTTTACCATTGAAGGAGTGTCTCGTCAATCGTTCTGTGAGAGCAATTCATCACAAGCCGTCAACAAAAATGCATAGGCCATTGGGCTGCGGGATAGCTCTCCTGCCATGCGGTTCAACATGCGGGCGCTCAATTCACGATATTTTCCTTGTCCGGTCTTTTTCGTCAGGCGCAGCAACATCCGCGCAGCTACTGAATTTCCCGACGGCATCTCCGCGTCAATCCACTCTTGGGTCCTTACGAGCAAAATTTCACTATCACTGCCCGTAAAGAAAAAACCGTCCTGAGTTTCATCCCAAAAAAGACGAATCATTTCATCCGCCACCACCGTAGCCTTGGACAGAATTTCCAACGTTGGAGCCGTATCGTGCAGCTCCAGCAGAGCCCACAACATAAAAGCATAATCATCAAGATACGCTACGGCTGGCTGGACTTCTCCATTCCGATACGCCGCCATCAACCGACCATCGTCGCGCCGTAAATTCTTTTCCATGAATGCAAGACACTTTTCCGCTGCCACCCGGTACATCGCCCGGTCCAACACACGGGCCGCTTTTGCAAGTGATACAACCATCAGGCAGTTCCATGCCGTCAGCACCTTATCGTCGCGAAATGGCCTCTGGCGTTTGTTTCTGCGGATGAGCATTTTTTTGCGGCACTCCTCCAAAATCTCAACCAGTTCGGATTCCGTCCGCTTTATAGTTGCCGCGTAGGTGGTCAGCGAGCCCCCTACCCTCTGCAGAATGTTAGTCCCATGTTCAAAATTCCCCTGGGACGACACATTATAATACCCGCCAAACAACGCCGCTTTTTCCGATCCCAACGTTTCGATGAGTTCATCCTCGGACCAAGTATAAAAACGGCCTTCGCCGCCTTCCGAATCAGCGTCCTCCGCCGAGTAAAATTCTCCCTGCGACCCGCTCAGGTCCCTCAATACATAAGTCAGTACTTCTTCCGCCACTTGCGCATATTTCTTTTTCCCGGTCACCTCCGTAGCGTCCAGATATGTATAGGCCAACAAAGCATTATCGTAGAGCATTTTTTCAAAATGCGGTACAATCCATTTTGCGTCCACGGAATAACGGGAAAATCCATAGCCGATATGATCATATATTCCGCCTGCCCGCATAACATGCAGCGTTTTTTCCACCATCGTTATCGCGCCGTCTTCTTGCGTCCGGCGATAATAATTTAACAAAAACAATAGATTATGGGGTGACGGAAACTTTGGCGCCTGCCCAAAGCCGCCGTAAGTGTGGTCAAAGTTCTTAGAAAGTTGGGTAAAGCCCTTATGCAAAACATCCGGCGACAATTTCACCTCAGCTTTGGGAGGCGTCTGAGCCTCGCGAACAAAGGACGTCACTTTTTCCGCGTATGTCAGCAAATCTTTTCGATTCCCCTGCCACTGTTTCCGTACGGCATCTAATACTTGCACCAGCCCTGGTTTTCCCCAACGCCTCGACTTTGGCAGATATGTTCCGGCAAAAAAAGGCTTGCCGTCAGGCGTCATGATTATGGTAAGCGGCCAACCGCCGTGGCCGGTTGCAGCCTGACAAGCCAGCATATATACACTATCGATATCCGGTCGCTCTTCCTTATCAACTTTGATCGAAATGAAATGTGCATTCAAAACATCGGCAACATCCTGATCTTCAAAGCTTTCATGAGCCATCACGTGACACCAATGACAGGTACTATATCCGATACTCAGAAAAATCGGCTTATCCTCAGTTTTTGCTTTGGCAAATGCCGCATCGCCCCATGGATGCCAATCCACGGGATTGTGCGCGTGTTGGAGCAAGTAAGGGCTCTTTTCTTTAATCAACTGGTTTGTCTTCTGATCCATGAATCCACCCCCAAAATCGATTTAAACACTATGGTACTTGCGTAAGGGTGCATAATCGGCTGCACATTAAAGGAGTTCATTTTTTCACGAAGAATAATAAAAATGCGATCAGTTCCAGTATGACTCATAATCCGAGGAGGCGATATCATGAATTCGTCCGTTGAAAACAGCATGATTATCAGGCCCTTCAGTTCGCAAAAAGGATTCAACTCATTAACAATCTGTTCATTGATAGGCTGTCTATTTGCTGTCATGGATCTTGTAGTTTTTTTAATTGCTCCCGGTGACGACCCCAAAGCCCACGCCATGACAATAGCGTTTGGAATTGCTTCCGTACTCACAATCACACTGGGAATCATACTCTACTTTGTATTTCCTCGGGTGAAAATTTTCTTTGACGCATCCAGTCAGGCGGCAATAATCCAAACATCCGCGAACGCCGACACAGTGATCCCCTTTAGCAGACTCCAGCCGTTCCAGCTCTATGAAAGATATTTTGGCTATGCCCCTCAGTACTTTTGCCGGAATGCCGCCTTTGGCGAATTCTCTGATCTGTTTTTCAGCATTTTCCATAACACTACCTTAAAAAAAGCACAAAAGTTAGCCGCATTAACCGGCGCTCCACTTATTGATTACGATGGGAAAAGGGTAGCATAAAAAGAGTACCTCTGACTCTATTCGCTCTGGTCGCTTTGATTCCCTACCATTGGATTTTTTAGCTATCGTTTTTCACAGCCTTGAGGTTTGACGCCTTGCTCACAGCAAGATACAATGACAGCAGAGCCTGCCGCCTTTTTCCTGCCGTAAAATGCGCACCCGTATCTGTTGAACCAATCACGAAAAGGAGTGTACCCATGCTCGGAACGTTCGTAAATTTTGCCGCCATCATCGTGGGCGGTCTTGTAGGAACCTTGCTCAAAGGCGGTGTGTCACCAAAAATCGGAGACACGGTGATGAAAGGGCTAGCGCTCAGCGTTCTTTTGGTCGGGATCATGAACGCCCTTAAAGTGAACAACCTCTTGCTTGTTATTATCGCCATGGTTCTGGGAGGTATTCTTGGAGAATGGCTGGACATCGACCAAAAATTAAAAAGTATCGGTGACACTATCGGGATAAAACTTAAGGGACGGGGCGGCAGAGTTTCTGATGGATTTGTCACCGGTAGCCTAGTCTACTGCGTGGGCGCAATGGCCATTGTCGGATCTCTGGAAAGCGGATTGTCAGGCAACCATCAGACGTTATTCGCCAAATCTATATTAGACGGGATTTCTTCCATCATCTTTGCTTCAACATTGGGGATCGGCGTAGTTCTGTCGGCATTCACAGTCCTGATTTACCAAGGCGCCATCACGTTGGCGGCTTCCTTCCTGCAGCCACTGTTGGCTGAGACGGTAAAGGCGGATATGAATTCCATCGGTGGATTGCTTATTATCGGCATCAGCCTGAACATGATGGGGCATCCATCTTTAAAAGTCGCAAACTTGTTGCCCGCAATTTTTGTTCCAATAGCCTATCAACTAATCTCCTTGTTTATTTAAGGCCAGGCAGGAATCCGCTTTAAAACAGGAAAATTCCTTCATCAACTTTATACTGCCACAATTTATAGCGCAGGAGACGAAATAATGAAACAACGCATTTTAGGTTCTCCGCTATTTATAGT
>DATMYT010000706.1:0-2120 GCA_035560855.1 Negativicutes bacterium
GTTCACCCGTTATTAAATCAAGTCCGCTGTTCTCGCAATTATTAGTTGTAAAACCATAGACCAATTTTCGTGTATAAAACAATGCACCAAGAATTGCCTAGAAATTACACCCTTAGAGCTAGTCGTGAGTATCCAGAAAAACGGGACTATGCAGAACGTACTCCGCATAGCCCCGCTGTTCGTTCAAATGTAAACACTATGATCTCGCAAACTTAGATCCGAAACATCTTACAAGGTGTTCACCTTTTCATATGATGACAAACATGCCCCTGCTTCCATAGATCATCCGCTACGGCAGCCCAACACTCGGCGGTATATTCGCACTTTGCCGTTAAATCGTGCACGTCTTCCGGGCTCTCCATGTCGGTCGAAGTGGCGCCAGACACATCCACCATGTATGCAAGACTCTCGGGATTGTCCAGAAGCGGACACGGCCTTAAGTGATTTTCATTGAACGGCTGTCCGTTGCGATATTGCATGAACAATGGCGATTGATACGCTTCCAGCAGGGTCTTGGTTTTTATGTTCGAGTCAGAGTAATGGATAAACGCGCAAGGCTCGATATCTCCGTTTGCGTTAATATGGATGTATGCACGGCCTCCAGCGATGCATCCGCCGACGAATTCGCCGTCGTTCCAGAAATCCATGGTGAAAAGAGGTTTCGTTTTGCGATATTCCCGGATTTGTCGATACATATACGCACGTTGTTCCGGCGTAACCATCAAACTGGGAACCGCATTTTTGCCTACAGGCATGTAGGTGAACAGCCACATAAACTTTGCGCCAAGGTTGATCATTTCATCGATGTACGCTTCGCTGCCAATAATCTCCACATTTTCACGTGTATAACAGCAAGAGATACCGAACGGCAGTTTCTTCCTCTTGAGGATCTCCATCGCCTTTACAACCGCATGGTATGTCCCTATGCCTCTTCTGGAGTCGGTTGCATCTTCAAACCCTTCCACACTGATCGCCGGCACAAAATTCTGTACACGCAGCATCTGATCTGCGAATTCCTCGTCGATGAGAGTTCCGTTGGTAAACGAGAGGAAAGCACAGTCCGGATGCGCCGCGCATAACAGTAGAATGTCCTCCTTTCGCACCAAAGGTTCGCCTCCGGAAAAGATATAAAAGTAAGTCCCCATTTCTTTCCCTTGCTGGACAATATCGCTCATTTGCGAGAGAGACATATTCATGCGGTTGCCATAATCGGCAGCCCAGCACCCTATGCAGTGTAGATTGCATGCTGAGGTCGGATCCATTAGAATCGCCCATGGAACATTGCAGTTCTCTTTTACCGAAAGCTTGATCTGTCGAGGGGAGCCGATCAAGCTGGCATTAATCACGAAGTTCTCAAACAGTCTACGTCGAACCCCATCGTCAACATCCGTCCAAAGACTCAATATCAGGCGACGCCAGTTATTGTCCCCATCTTGAAATGCGTCTTTAATTACACGAGCCTGGTTGGAGACGACTCCATTTTTATCCGTTCGAATCAGCCAATCTAATATCTTTGGAACATTCTTCTCGGGATCTTTATCGATATAAGAAATTACCTGCTTTACCCCAAAAGCCTTCATGCTTTCCTTCAACGTAAAGTCGCTCATATACTTACTCCCTTACTGTTTGGTATATTTACCATATGGCTGTAAGGTTAAGTATATGTTAAGAAATGACTCCGATTAGGTTACTCTATTATTCTTGCGGATTAACGGGTAGCAATACCCGCATTGTTGTTCCTACGTCTGGAGCGGATTGCACAGTTATCGTCCCTTTGCACATTTCAAGTATTTGTTTCGTTATCGCAAGCCCCAACCCGGATCCCTTCCGCGCGGTCTGGTTTGCGCCTTGATAGAATTTTTCAAAGATATGTGATTGTGTCTTCTCGTCCATGCCAACCCCGTTATCGCGAAAAACTATAGAAACATTCTCTGCAAGCAGTTCCATCGTAACGATAATTCTCCCGCAGGCTGGCGTGAACTTTATCGCATTGTCCAACAGGTTTTGCCAAATCTCCCCGAGCAGTTCTTTATTCCCGTAAATATTCAAAGGTATCAACTCGGGAATCATTTCGATTTGCTTGCCGCTCCAGTCGGGTTCCAAAAATAATATATTTTTTC
>DATMYT010000707.1:0-2609 GCA_035560855.1 Negativicutes bacterium
GTAATCAAATGCGTTTCGGCTGGGACGGATGCAGTGAAATGGATATCGCGTTTATGGCAGTGTCAGTATCTCTGACGCTGCTTTCTTTTTAGTAAAATATATTTAAGGATGTGTATGAATGAAGGGCTCAAGCGACAAATGGCGAATCCTAAGGTAAGAAACCAATAGCGCCAACTCCTTGAACGTGTTTTAGTAAGCAGGAGGTGGGATGTTATGAAAATCCTGATTGTTGATGATGATAAATTTAATCTGACGTTAGCACGGGACATTATTGAAGCCAATGTGGAAAATGGCGGCATTATAGTGTGCAATACACCGAATATCGTGCCGGATATTCTGGCGAAAGAGAGTGTCGGTGTAATTCTGTTAGACATTGTAATGCCAGGTATTAATGGCATTGATCTTTTAAAATACATTCGCGGGCGGGATGATTTCAATGATATTCAGATCATCATGTTTACTGGGATTTCTGATGAGGAAAGCTTACGGGTATGTTTTGAAAATGGCGCCAATGATTTTATCAACAAACCAATCAATCAAACGGAATTGATTGCAAGGGTGCGGGCCGCAATAAAGGTAAGACAATACATTTTGGAATTGAAGGAAACATCTCACAAAATGGGCGAACAATACAATGATTTGCAGGCGATGACTCGAAAACTGCAGGAGACGCAATCCTCGTTGATTCAGACTGAAAAACTGGCCTCTTTGGGAGAAATTGCCGCTGGTGTTGCACATGAAATAAATAATCCAATTGGTTTTGTCAGTAGCAACCTGGAGACGCTGGAAAAATATCTTGTAAAAATTCGGCAGCTACTTGTAGAATATAGAGCTTTTGGAACCCAGGTGATTGATGAGACGATTCTCCGCTCTGCGTTGGTTGATGCCCAGCGAAACATCGTGGAATTTGAACAGAACAACAAAATGGAAATGATGTTGGATGATTTTGGTCCGTTGGTCAAAGAAACACGGGAGGGTGTTGAGAGGGTCGCCAAGATTGTGCAAAGCCTGCGGACCTTTGCCCGCACAGGACGCGAAGATGAGATGGCCTTAAATGACTTGAACCAAATTGTGGAAGAGTCCTTGCTGATTATGCAGAATGAAATAAAATATGTGGCTCATGTGAATAAAAAACTTGGCGAGCTACCTCGCGTCAAATGCGATAAAAGTCAGATTGCGCAAGTGTTCGTCAATATTTTGAGCAATGCAGCTCAGGCCATAAAAAGCCTTAATCGTGAAGCGATGGGAAATATCGGCGTTGAAACCTATGTGGAAGGTGATTTTGCCATATGCAGGATTTCAGACGATGGTCCGGGAATCAAAGAGGAATATATTGGCCGCATTTTTGACCCGTTTTTTACTACCAAGCCTGTAGGGAGCGGAACCGGTTTAGGTCTCAGTATTGCTTATGGTCTGATAAAAAAACATGGCGGGGACTTTCAAGTGGAAAGTGAGTGGGGTAAGGGCGCCGCATTCACAGTAAAACTTCCAGGATCTGATTAATGTGCATAGGACAGTAGCTGTTGCCGGAGTGAGAATGGTTGAGGCAGGTGGTGGAAGTGGCGGTTAAAAGGAACGTTGTTTTATTTGTTGACGATGAATCTCATATTTTGAGCGCGATTCGTCGCGCGACTGGCGACGAAAATTTTGAATCGCTGTTTGCCGGCAGTGGAATTGAAGCACTACAGATTTGTGAACGACGGGAGATCAGTGTAATCATTACCGATATGCGGATGCCGGTAATGGATGGACTGACTTTATTGAAAATAGTGCGGGAAAAATATCCGCGGACGGTGCGGATGGTTTTGTCAGGGTATACGCAGCTATCTCAGGTATTGGTGACAATCAATCAAGGGGAGATTTTTCAGTTTATCCCCAAACCGTGGGAGATGGAGGCGGAATTGCTTTGGGCGGTCCGCCGAGCGGTTGAACGATATAATATTGAGATAGAACGGGATAGCTTGCAGGAGGGGTTGGCAAAAAAAAATAGTGCCTATGTGCGCATTCTACATGAGATGGAACAAAAGTTGGCTAATGAACGTCGGGATATTGATGGATTTAAAAATATCAGTCGCTGGATGTTCAGCTTTTGGAAAGATCATCTGGAAACCTGCGCTATTGATCCCTTGGGGGATCCGACTGATCTGGCGAATCAGTTCAAATGGCTGGAAAAAATTCAGACTGCTTATATGGATGTGCTGCCAACTTCCTTTGAAGGCAGGACGCTCGCGGAAATAGAGACAGATATCAATAAAGCCTGCTCCGGGCGGATTGAGTTTCGCGGGGCAACGAACAACGAACAGGTTTTTTGGGGCTATCAAACATTTATGACGATGGTATTTAAAATCATCGTGGATCTTCATTCGCCAGAGGAAGAAAATACGGTTCCGGTAAGCGGTTTGATTGAAACACGAGATGATGGAGCAGTGTTTGCCGTATTTGATAGCAGACCTTCTGCGGCGGCGATGAAGAACCAGATAATCTTGACGATCGGTTACTCGCTACTCGATGCGATCGGTCAGTCCTATAATCTGCGACTGGTTTCCAAGCGAACTAACGGAAAAATTGATCGGGTACAAATGATTTGGCAGTCGCAAACTCAGGCAAAT
>DATMYT010000708.1:0-4286 GCA_035560855.1 Negativicutes bacterium
ATAATAACCTCAACGCGGTTTTTTAAAAACATCTATCTGTAGTTCTTTGCTTAATTAGTGTCACAGCAATTTTTAGTAGTATAATCACAGGAGGTTGGAGATGCGGAGGATTTTTCTTTCAGCACTACTTGTTTTTATCGCCTTGATTGGCATCGGATGCAGCGACCCGGTTGAGAAACCAACGCCTGCTACGGCAGCGCTTTCGGAAGATCTTGTTAAAGATCTTTCGTTGCCTTGCGCACCTGAGAATCGTGCAGTCATTCCACAGAACATAGAGTATCGCATCATAATGGATAGTCGTATTGCATCCAATAGTAATCGGAGCGGATACCTAGGCAAGAATTGCACCACATTGCAGAATATACTTTCATGTTTGCAGACAAGTGTCACTGGAAAAAACTACGTGGGATATTACACTGGCAAAGCTGATGTTTATGAAACTGATCCGGTTTCGTCTCAGCAGATTAAAATCGGTACCACGAATTATTCAGTCACTGATGATTTTTTTGCACAGGCCTCTTGCGCGAGATTCCCTAATACAGATGTTTTACCGTCTGAGACAATTGCACAAATTGCAAAAGACGTGTCTGAAGATAGTGTATATGTCTATCTTACGGATCTAGCTATGCCAAATGCGGGAGAAAGCCATCGATTGGTCAGCGACTTATCAGAAGGAGTGCTGACTAACAATAATCTGACGATTGGCTTAATCGGCATCTTGGCAGACTATAAAGGTACCGTTCTTGATATCCCAATCAGTAAAGTGGGAGTCGCTTTGCCGTCCGAAAATGAATATCAAAAACCGGTTTATCTTCTTTTTATTGGACAAAAAACCGCAGTTTTTGAGTTGATGGATTCATTCCTGACAACGAGTGAAGGAAATAGTAGCCTCAATCAACCCGAACAGATAAACGCTTTGTATTATTACAAATACGACTTTGTCACGAAAACGGAATCGATGGCAGACGACGGCCAAAAGTCCGCATCCATTGCATTTAATGGCCGCTTAGCGAATTATGTGACTGATCAGTCTGATCTGAGTTTTATCTTCAACGTTAACTCTGAGGACGCGGGCGATGAGACAATTTTAAGAAACTTGACTTTCGAGAAGATGTATAGCGGAATTCTTGCCGATGAAAAGATGGCAAATGATCAGGGCAATCTGCAATTTTCCTTTGAAATCCCGTACAAGATTCAATGCGCGACTGAGAGCGCAAAGTCGGAGTTGATGAAGAAAGACGGGAACATTTGCCTATCCGAATTATCACCAACTTTGGAAACCGAGTTGTATCGTATTGCGTTTCATAATGAAGCAAAACAGCTGGTAGCTTCCAAGGCAGAGGCTGTTAGCAGCGATGAGTTATACATCGATGCGAACACTGCAAAAGGTGATGAACAAAGTGAGAGCTGGATTGTATCAGGTAACTATAGTGCTTCAAAATTAGAACTGGATAATCCCGTGATCTACAGTATTCGCATGACTTTTAAATGCAAAGCACCCTCTCAGCTCCTGGAGGATTCATATGATACTGAATGGCTGAACCGATGGCAGATGGATTTGGTTAAGGTACAGCAGAACTGGGGAACTGAAGAAAACATAGTTGAAGTTTTGAAGACTCCTTATCTATCAGATATATTTGGGGAGGCACTATTAAACGCGAATATAGCAGCAGTTCAGAGCTATATTTCCGACTTTTCGACACAATTCGTAAATGGTATCAATTTTGGCGTTGTTTTACGTGAACAAGCGCTTCATTACAACAATGAAGGAGACTGGAGTGACGACGAAGATTTCGGATGGGCTTTTAGCAAATCTGCAGTTGATGCGATGCTAATGAATTAAGTGAATTGTATGAAGTAGGAGAAAACAAATGGCAAAAAGTATTTTAAATTGGCCAAAAGGTGTAAAAGTATTCGTAAAATTCCTTCTCATGGTGATTTGCTTCCTGGCATTATCGGCACTACCGCTTGTAATACAGGATTCTGTTACAAGATCGATATCGCTCGCCGCAGGCGCGGATATATCGGCTAGCGAAGTAACCAATACTTTTTTCTACACTATGTTTATTTGGTTCGCTGGCTTCTTAGCTCTGATGCTCCTAGTAAATCTTTTGTTCTTTTTTATAGACGAATCGAAAAACGACCTCGTAAAATGGCGTAGAAATTTACAGGTTCTCCTTAATATTTGCATTATCATCGGTGGTGTGGTTGCCGGATTTGTTTTGCTTCAAAGTTACTTTCCTGCGCAATTCTGGTGGGAATACTTGCTTATGCGTTCGTCCTTTTCAAGGAACCTGAATCGCGTTCCGTACATTGCGTTTATTGCATGCTCCGTTTTCCAACTCTTCTGGGATGTATGGCTTTTTGGACCGGAGAACAGATCACCAATAATTGCGAAGTTACTGCAGAGATCTGCACGCAAGCAAGCGGCGCGGAAGGAGAATAGAGCATGAATAACCAGATATTGATTGCGGTTGGCGGAACGGGAGCACGAGTTGCGCAGTCTGTCGTAGCGATGGCGGCAGCGGGTCTTTCGTCTGAACTGGGAGTGAATGCGAATGCGACAAAGTCGCAAATGTATATCAAGCTTGTGGATATCGACGTAGACCACAAAGATGGACAAGAGCTCTACGATATGATCGAGTCATATAATGCGACTGTTGGCGAAATTCTTGAAGCGAACCCCGCAGCTTTTGGTGATAAGAAGTGGCGCCCGATGAAGATTCGTATGGTCGACAAACCGGAATTTGTATTCGATGCTCAACTTGGCGGGGCAGGGATTAAAAAAGAAAAAATCGAAGACATTGTGGTCGGACTAAAAGACGAACCACGACTTCTACTTGACTCATTGATCAGTAAAAATGATCGAGAAATGAATCTTCTTGCGGGTTGCAAAGCACGTCCGAGAATTGGCGCGTTACTATGGCAATACCTGTACAATATGGATACACAGGGATTCTGGCAAGATGTTCGCAACATGATGACCCCTGGGAATACGACGAGAATTATGTTTGCGGGTTCCGTTTTCGGCGGTACTGGAGCAAGTGGCGTTCCGACTCTTGCAAAACTTCTACGGCAATCACTAAAAAGTGATGTGCAGGGAACAAACTCATTCGGCATCACGCTTATGTCGCCCTATTTTCAATTAACACCGCCGGATGATGCCCCTGTACAGTCGAAGAAGTTCCCCTTTGAGAGCAAAATGGCAATGCGATACTATGAGAGCGACCTGGATTTGCTGCAGATGGATTGTGTACAGATAGTCGGCGATGAACTGCACACCATGATCACAAATGTCGAGAAGCGCCAGGATAAGGATCCTGTCTGGCAGGAGATAAGCTATACGCCTGATATTACCGGAGAGCAGAATAACCCGTCTATGCCTGCGGAGCTTGTGGCTGCAATCGGAATTCATATGTTTTTTGCTGGGAAAGAAGCGGGAAACTTAATGATGCACGGACATGAAGTTCCATATGAAGAGAAGGCAAGTGACGTTCACTCCATTAATATGCTACCCAGTGCAAGCGAGAGCGGGAAATGTTTGTACAGGCTAGCTCGTTTTTGCCATATCATGAATGATTATTGCAATTTGCTGGCCGACGAAGCTCCGCGTAGAAAGCCTGCAATGTTCCACAAACTTTGGGATGATGGAAATTTAGGTGGAGTAGATTGGCGTGAGAAGTACTGGAAGAACCGCGATATTGGTATCGGTCATATCCTTGATTTTTCTGAAAATATCAATCGTTGGCTCAATGATCTCGAGCAAAATGGAATGCGGGATGTATTGCATTTTGACAGAGAACGCAATGAGATACGAAACGCTGCATGCCATGGAAGTGCCGGCTTTACGAGCCATGGAATGAAGGGTAATAAAATCCTGGGAACTTTGAACTCTCAAGTAAATTCGTTTTTTAAGGATATCACCAACGTTGAAAGCAAGCTCGTGCCTCAAATTCGGCAGCGAGCGCTTATGAACGCCTTGTTGGAAGCCTGTACAGAAGCTTAAACTTCATACTATGCTGTCGTGAAAGGGATTTGAAGATATGAGATATTGGTTTACGGATCCGAATGCGGACTTGGCTTCTTTAAAAAATGAAACCATACTTGCAAACAAGATTAAGATTGTTAAGGACAAAATGAAGGTCGATGTTGACGCAGTTGATGTGGATGACGTTGTATCGATTCCGGATGTATGGAACATTCATCGCATTTACGAGATGATGCTTTTACACCCAATCGCTGAGAAAGATTACTTATCTATTAAATACAAAAATTCCGTGCTACGT
>DATMYT010000709.1:0-4851 GCA_035560855.1 Negativicutes bacterium
TTATTATTGTTTGTTCATCTAGTGATAACCGCTTTTCAAAAGAATTCATCACCCATTAAACCGCAGTAAACGGATGCACCTACGCACAATGGATTTGCACCCACCCCCCCACGTTTCGCGCGATTATATCACTTCGTGAGGGTTTAGCCAACTAGGTACTCACGAAATGATACGTTTGTGGGTACTTTTTCTATGCAAAAAGCCCAGACCTTCTGGGCTTTTCTAGGCTGTAGAGTTTTGATGGCTCGTGCGAAAATCCAGCATATCCCCTCCTATTGATTTCAATCTTCGTTCTTTATTTTATGGAAAACTTTTCTAGCATAAATACGAAAAACCAGCTATGACGCGGGTATATTGTGCAACTTCACTTCTAGTGGTATTGTGATCGTGAAATGTTATGTTGTAATAAGGCGTAAGTGGCATAAGAAAGGGAGAGTCAATATGAATTGCGATGGCAGTAACCAGAAGCCCGATTCAGAGATCTACCCGAATATTGGCGCTCCGTTCGATTCTTCGCATGTATCGGTTATCTTGGGGTGCCAGCAAACTTATGACGGCAGGAAGAAAAAGGCCTCCGCGAGCAGGCGGCGAACAAGGCTGCTTTACATACTGTTTTTTGTTGTCCTGCTTTTGACGGCTTCGGGCTGCGGCAGCGCTGCAGACATTCGCCCCGCACAAGGTCATGCCGAAGAGACGGCCGCTCCAACCGCTAGCGAAGAGCCATCCGTTTCGATTGAAGAGCAGGTTCTTCTTGAAGAGCAAGAAGTTAAAATTACCGCATTATCTATCTATGATACCTGCGAGAGTCCCAGATTAAGAATACTGATCGAGAACAATGGGGAAAACGAAATAACTGTTACATTATGGCAAGCTCAAATCAACGGTAAAGCTATACAATTCAATGATATGAATTGTGTTGTTGAGGCGGGTAAAGAAGAAACCGCTGCTATCAAACTTTTCAATTATTTTGCTTTTACAATTAAAGACATAGAGCTCGGGTTTCGAATTCACGATAACGTTGCGATGACGGACACCGATTTTAATGTTATTACCATAAAACCGATTGAGACGGAATCTGCGGCCCAAACGGACGATGCAGACGATACGGTCAAGCTAGGTAAGAACGGCGTCATATATAAGGAAGGCGGCGTGACAATCTATGTTGGTTCCTATCAAGCGCCATCCACCTATGATGACTCCCCCGCCTTTGAAATAGGGATTGGTAATGATAGCGATTATGAAGTAAACGCGTATTTCCGAAATTTTATTATCAATGGACAAGCCGTTGAGTCTGCCAAACTAAATTTTGATCACAGCAACGCGGGCAATGGATGGTACGAATTTATGTCATTCGATTTAGATGAACTCACATATCTTGGGATAACGGCACTTGAAACAGTTGATTTCCAATTAAGGGTGCGTACGTTCGACGGAATCTCCGATAAGATACAAATATACAAAGTATCGCTTTCTTTTCCGAAATCGACCGGAAATGATCTCGATTTTATTTACCCGGAAGTCACCGCAGTAGTTGAAGACATCGAAGCGGAAGCGAAAACCTTTGCGAACTCGATCGTTGGGCCGTTTAATACTAGTGATAAATATGGAATCAAGTTAACTGCCATATCGTTTGATACAACCGACGCAGACCTAAGTCATTGGAGTACGACATTCAACTTTTTGGTAGAGAATAATACGGACGAAGATCTTAGTTGCAGAATGACATATGCATCGATTAATGGTGTGATGGTCGAAGCGTCCATAGCTTTACCAAGCTACGATCCATATATACATTCCGGAGAACAAAGTTCGTGCTCTATTTCTATTTCAAATGACAGCCTGATCGCCGCCGGTATTCAAACGATAAAAGACATCGATCTTTCCTTCGAATTGCGTTCGTCGTATCCTGCTGCAAAGGTTTATCCCGTACAGTGGAGATATACGGCCGCACCGGAATCGTTCGTTCAAGTTCTGGACGACAGCGGGACCGTCATTCTGAATCAAGACGACGTAAAAGTGGTTGTTCAGGGTTTCCACAACGATTTCTATCTGGATGCCAGTTACGTAAAACTGTATATTGAGAACAACAGCGATCGAGCCATAGACTTTAGTATTCGGGATGTTACCATAAACGGCGTGGAAAAGCAGCCTTCTACTATTGGAACTGTATATCCGGGCAAGGTCGCGTATGACAAAATTGAGTTTGGTTTGCTCGAACTGGATTACGACGACTTGCTAGAGTTCCGGCTTGAAATGTGTGATGCGGATACAGACGCAGCAATGTTTGAAACGGATCTTCAGTCGTTGTCATTCCCCAAGTAGGTTCGTCACCAGTATTTGTGAATCAAAAATGCCCTCACTACCCACTAGCTCCAGAAATTATGCATAAAGGAGAAAACCAGATGAAAAAATCTATCTTTTCTATCCTATCCTTTGTGTTATCAATGCTCCTTTTGATGGCATGCACCCCAACAACAGCCATCGTTCCATCTGCACCAACATTAAGTCAACCTACCCCAACCGCAATGCCGCCTACTGCGATACCGGCAACCGTTACAAACCAGCCGTCGCTAACTGTCGCCGCGTGCCAGTATATTGACGATTGTCCAAATGCAGTCTGGGTTTTCGACTTGCTTCCGGATCCATCGGTGCAGCAAGCAATATATAACATCGATGTCCCGTATGACCGGCCGGTATTCTATTATTTTAACTGGATCGCTAAAGACAAAACTACTCTTGCGCAAAACATGGAGAACATTCAATTCTATTTTTTGATTGATGGCATAGACTACTGGGATGATTCCTTTATGGGTTCCCCCGCGCCCTATTATTTGGAGGATGAACCAAACACCGAATATGCCGCCCAAGGAGCCGGCGTAGTGGTCTCAGGTTGGGAGATCGGGCAATCACACGAGATCCGTTTCGGTTACACCATCAAAGAACGAATCAATGACGGTTGGGACGACTACCAGAGCGGGCGTGTATTCGAGGATGTATTTGACATGAATCCAGTCCCTGCAATTACTCAAACCTCGACGCCCACTGCAAGAACTCCCATTTCTTTTACTGAAGGAACTTTACCCGCCGAGACTCTCGATGAAATTTTCTATTTGCAAACAAATCCTCAAATGATGCCCGTAATCATCCCAAAAAACTCAAATGATAAGTTTTTGGTTGTATTCGTGAATATTCCATCCGGTACTGAAGTGTATCAGGAAGACCTGAATTGGCTTCTTGTCGATGAGGAAAGCAACGAATACACACCCGCCGGTTTAGGTACTCCATTACAAATCGAATCGGAACCGCAAAGCCCAAGTTTGATTTTGCTTCTCGGTAAGCTTGCATCCGGTTCTGTGGTTTATAGTTCAGAAAGCAAGGATACCTCTTTCGTGCTAATTTTCGTGGTTCCTGAGAATTTCGCAAAATTCACTTTGCAAGACCCTCAAGAGAACATCCATGATATTGCGTTAATGAATTCCATACAATTGGCCGGCGAGCAAGTCCCTGATATTCGCCTCGATCCAAACTCCTTGGAAGTTCTGGATGGGAGCGAGAATTGGATGATCAAGCCATAGAAGAAGTTACTTTCGTATACCTTTCTCCATCTCGCACAATAGTTGAGTTGAAACAATTGAAGTATGCCTGTTCCCTCCAAGCGCGTTACTCCAGCAAACAAAAAACCGATGTTCGGACTGTTTTGCCACCCAGCTTAGGCAGTCTCCTGGCTGCCCTAATTCCTTCCGTTAAGGATAGACCTGTTCGCCATTCACAAATTGATCCAAGCAGATGTGAAGACACCCGAATGCAATCCGACATCTTCACCCAACTTTTATTAATAAAGTAGCTTGCAACGTCCGCATTTGTGCCAATAACCGCTGCCGCCCTGATTGATTCCTTCAAGCACGACCCCGACGTCGTGACCTTTGTCGTGGATTACCTTGCCGGAACCAAGATATAAACCGATATGCGTCTCGTCCCCCGCGTTCGCAGCGCTGTTTCGGAGCAAAAAAACTCCGGTAATCAGTGCGTTACAGTCAACCGCGTCGCACCGCGCCCAGAGTCCATCGCAATTCTTGCGATCGTCCCAAATCCCTGTCTCGCGCATGAGCCATGAAAGAAAACCCGAGCAGTCATGCGCCATGAGGTCGGCAAACCCCGCTTTGTACTGGCTGTCACGAAACGTGATCGCGCGTGCGAACTCCTTATCCATCGCTTGAATCTTTCCGTCGGAAACATCGGTCAGGCCGGATGCACCCCAAACGTATAAGTCCCCTATGCGTGTCAGCGCCAGTGCGCAAACCGCATTCATCTTGTCCGATACTGTCCCTTTCGTGGCCAGTTCCGCTTCTATCGCCGTGTCGCCGAACAGCGCCACCCACGTTTCCTTCCCAATGAGCCCATCGACGGTCAGCCCCGCTTGCGCTTGAAACCGCTTGACAGTCTCTAGTGTGTCCGCGCCGAACGTCTTCTTGGTCACCGTAATAACGTGGTCTCCATAGAACCCCAGCTCCAAGAGCTTTTGTTTGCAAAAAAGCACGTCCTCGCCGGACGTGCCATTTTTCAGGTTACGCGTAAATTCCATCCAATTCCTCCACTTCAAATCAAGGATGTTTCATGATTTCTTCAAGGTATTTCCGATAAAACCTGATGTGATGCAAACACATCAAAGTTTATGGTGTAAACAATCCGCCTACCTAGGTATGTCCTGATCCCTAAAAGATTCATACCATGCTAATTAGAAAGACGTTCTTTCCCCTGGCTGAGTGCTTCCCGCCACTTTATGATTCGCTCAGAAATGATGATTTTTCATCGCGAAACGAACTACACATTTTCTATAGAACTCTCTTTAAA
>DATMYT010000710.1:0-4073 GCA_035560855.1 Negativicutes bacterium
TGGCAATTGCTCCACGAGTTGCATTGTGTCAATAATGTTACCTCATTTATTCCTTGGACAATTTTTCGATCCGCTGATTGGCCTCTTCAATATTAGAATCACCCGGTTTGGAATTTTTGATAAAGTTCTCATATGCAATAATTGCTTCGGCTGATTTACCCATTTTTTCGAACGCGCTGCCCAGCCACCAGTTTGCAGATTGCAGTTTTTGATCAATTGCTATTGCTTTCTTCAAGTTATCGACAGCTTGCGCATAGAGGTCTTGAGCATAATACACCCTTCCCAATTCACGATAAATATATTTTAGAACGCCCTCTTTTAATGATTGAGCGCTCCGCAACGCTTTTTGCAGATCTGCGAGGGCTTTGTCATATTCCGCTTTTTTAATATATGAATACCCACGAACGTAATACCCCAACGCATAATCACCATCATAGCGTTTTATTGCCTCACTCGCGTCTGCAATTGCAGCATCAAACAACCCAAGATTGTTCTTGGCAGCTCCTCGGGATGCATAACACCCGTAGCCCGGTGCGCCATGCGGCAATAGTTCAATGCATTGAGTAAATGCTACTACAGCCGCTTCATAATTAGCTTGTTTAAACAGCTGAGTTCCTTCATTGTACTTATCATCCGCCTGATTAGCCCAGCCTGTCGTCATCAATAAAAGCAAGCACATGAGACTCAACAGACAAAATACTATGCATCTTCTCACAACAATCCCTTCTTTTGCTTAACGTAGCGCATAAATCAAAACAATGCCGTCTTTAAAGCTTTATACAATTACAATTTTCAATCTCACTTAACCTGAGTAAGATCAACATTGCCGGCAAATAGTTCCTTGATTAAGAAATCATACTCCTTTACTGGTTGCCCCGGATTGCCCATGCGCAAATACAGTCGGGCGTCCCCATGGGGCGATTGTGATACAAGCCACGTTGAAAGCGTACTTGATGACTGCGATGTTGCTCCCGAATGCCAAACAGTTGGGTTCTTTGACTCCTCGATAAAATCTTGGGCAGTAAACGACTCTTTGGAAGCCAGTCGTATCTTGATATGTTCGGCGCGCTTGTAGCTGCCTCCGGAACGATATGGGTTGAGGGATTGGAGATCGGGGTTTAAATAGTGGTTGGTGTGATAAACGACCCCCGACTTGGTTGATTCGGTTCGGCTTGTTCCATTTAAGCCAAACTCAATGACTGCAATTTCTTGTGCGTCAGCAAGGATGAGATATACTGGGCCCCCGCTCCACTTTCCGTCTCTAAGCGCATCTAAGGCTTCTTGAACGGAGCGGTAGTTTCTTAGGACCGATGAAGTGCCTTGACGACCGATAAAGTTTTCAGGCTTATCATATATGGAAGGAGTAGACGCATTTACAACTACTAGACCATGCTCGTTGATGCCTGCTTTCGTTCCAGGTGATGTATTTCCCACTGTGTTCAACTCAATATATCGATACCCTTGAGACGGTATATTCAGTTTGAGCACCTGCTGATGATCCGGGACCCAATCACGGTTCTTCACGATCAGCGTGCCACCGCCATCCACCTTGCTTCCAGCTGCAGCCCAAATGGTGCAAGCGTTAGCAGTGATCGGAGAAGCAATAAAAACAAGCATAAGAAAAGCAATGATCCCTTTAATAACACGCCTCATTATTTTACCCTCCCTTAATTAACAAACACTTTCGCCGATTATCTCGCTCTACTGCGGCTTTGATTAAGCAATCTTCACGAACTCTCCGCTATTTGCGTGCCTCAAGAATGAGTCGAAAAAGGTTTCTGAACGTCGGATATGAATCGACACCAGTCACATCGAATGTTTTTTAAAAATCATACCCAACACGTTAAAATCCCAGTTGTTGTAGAACTAATACGTATCTGGAACATGGGAACCGCGAAGCGGTCGAATGGCCTTCATTTTTTTCGTTTCCGCCGCGGCTTCGTGATATACTTCCGACCGGGCTTTGAGGAGATCGACGACGCGCGCTTTCTTTTCCGGTTCGGTGAGCGACGGCACATCATCTATACCAAGCGATGCCAGAGTGTTCGATAACGCAATATGTCCTGATTCCACATATATTCCGATCAAACAGCTCAACAGGCTCTTTCTTACGCTATGCAAGTATGATCGTTTTTTCACATCGCCATAAGAACAAATAACTTTGCCATCCTGAATGACCATCATACCAAGGGTCCCCATTATTGACGCATAGTCTCCAACGAGCTTCGATTTTTGTGTAGACCAGTCCGCACTTTCTGGCGAATCAACAAACGCCCACTGATTTTGCGGGAAACTGGCTTCGGCAAATGTCGCCGTCATACAAACGAGCAGTAAAATTAGCGGCAGACATCTCGACAACATATTCATAAGGATGCACGTTCTTTTGAATTATCGTCTTCCCATGCAAGATCTTACCCCGCCATTCCATGCTGACCAGCCACATCCGTCACTATATTTTGCAGGAATCGCTTGGTTCGCCGGGGATGTTTTTATCTTTGTGCGGCAAAATGAATGCGCGGAACATGCCGCGTCCGTTTTTCAGTATACCCAGTCCCTGCATGGAGAAAGACTTTATCTTCTGTTCGGATGCAGAGTAATACGAAAATGCATATTGCTGGTTAGTGCCGATGCAGTGGACAATAGCGACATAATATATGGATTCTTGACCGGATTCCAACGTCCAGATGGCAATGGCGCCAAGTGCTGCATCTCTAAAGTCTGAGCTGGTTGACCAACCAGCTCCCTTTGCTGCGGCGATCCACAACAAAGGGCTATTATAGGTTCACCTTCATGTCTTGACATTGGCGTTGGGAAGCCAAGCTAAACTGCCAGGCGGGTCTGATGTTTTGTCAAATTGCTCCAACACCCAAACTGCGTTTTCGTCGCCGATATTAAATCCTTTATAGACTTTGGCCGGGCTTGCCTCTGTCAAAGACAGGCAAAAAAATACATAGAACAGGAAAAAGCAGGTTGTGGTTAGTAATATTCTAGCTTTCATGACAACTCCCCCTCTCTTTGTTGCGGAGTATGCGAAGCTCGCCTTTTTTTCGTAAGCCTTTCTCTTGCAGCCCTGCTTGCTAAAAATGCAGGCGCATCAACACCATCTTGTCTGTTGCAAAATAACATTTGCCTATAGCCCTATGATAGTACTTAGTTCATTGCTTATCAACTTGTTCGTTAAATATTTTCACACCGAGTTCCAATCCACGCGCCCGCGCGGGGCGCGACGGACGGCGGAGACTTTTTGGACCTAGCGAATTGCCCCGTCTCCCATTTGATGGACAGTATAAACAAACGGTATACTGAAGATCAGAAAAAGGAAATGGAACATGTCAAAATACTACAGCGCAGAATTCAAAATGGAAGCCGTTAAGCAAGTTCGAAAAACTGGAGAACACGTTGCCAGAATCGCCGCAGAGTTGGGAGTCAATGAAAACAACTTGTACGGTTGGGGCAAGCGATCTCGTGAAAACATTCTGTTCTTCGTGGAGGCCAAGAAGCGATCCGAAGTAGCGTCATCCAGGAAGCGTATGTCAACGGCGTATCCACCCGAAAAATCGAAAAACTGACCAAGACGTTGGGCATTGAATCGATCTCCCGCAGTCTGGTATGCCCTGAGCGTTTCCTATTGGGATCGTCAAGGGCTGTTGAGTTTGCTTGAGCACTATGGGAAACTACGTCAATCTTTGGTAACCGCCGGATGCGGGTCCGCATGTCCGGTGGTGTGAGAGGTCGGGGCTTGCCACCCCCTCTTACTCGATTTTGGCGGAGATATAATGGGTGGTAAAATAGTCTCAGTTTTTCTATTGAAAACGTGGGGAGGAATTCGAAATGAAAAAGCCGTTGATCGGTGTATTACCTTTATATGATAAGTGACTTCAAACAACAGTGTCCCCACAGGCAGATCCTTCATTTTCTGCGAATCATGAAAATGGCAATTGCTCCACGAGTTGCATTGTGTCAATAATGTTACCTCATTTATTCCTTGGACAATTTTTCGATCCGCTGATTGGCCTCTTCAATATTAGAATCACCCGGTTTGGAATTTTTGATAAAGTTCTCATATGCAATAA
>DATMYT010000711.1:0-2598 GCA_035560855.1 Negativicutes bacterium
CTTTCGTTGGTATGGCGGGATGAAGAAATCCCCTTTATTGAATTTTGCTATGAGCAACTCTATAGTAAAGTCTTTGGTGTCGTAATCAATCTGTTTCTGACTTTCTTTAATTTGAGCATCTGCCGTTTGTTTTTGCTCAAGGGTATAAACAGGCTGTTTTTTAGTCTTCGCCATTTTCTTCCACCTCTCTTATATGATTTTGGATGCTGATACCAATTGCTCGCCCTAATTCAACAGGAACAGCATTCCCTATATGTATCCCCAGTTCGCGTCTGGTCGCAGGATGTTCAGCATTTACAAAAACATAAGCAGGGGGAAATGACTGAAGGATTGCCCCTTCCCTTAGAGAAAGTGCACGGTCTTGTTCTGGGTGACCAAACCGCCCATTACCATACCCATAAAATTGGGTAGTTATTGTTGGAGCAGGTTCATCCCAACACATTCTTCCATAAACAGAAGGGTAGGTTTTCCCCGTATTCTTTTTATGGCAAGGCAACTGCAATGCTTCGTCCCAATCTCTCCAAGTCCCACCGGGGACAGATAGCCTTATCCTCCGCAAATTTGTATCAGATAATATACAGGCTCGGTGCAGTGGGTCTGCTGCATCTTGTTCTCCTGCGTTTATTTGTGGCAAATTTCCAATAGCCTGACGAACAGTTGGGTAGTTTCCCTGTTCATAAAGGGGTGGAATTAAAGTGATATTGCCTATCCGTGAAGCTAATAGTACCAAGCGTTTCCGGTTCTGAGGTACTCCATACTCTGGGCAGTACACAACATGCCAATCAACATTATAGCCCAATTCTGTTAAAGAGTTTACAAAATCCTGAAAAACCGCTTCATTAGATAATTCTGGAACATTTTCCATAGAAACAATATGCGGATTAGATTCCCGAATTACTCTTGAAAATGAATATAATAGTCTCCATTTTTCATCGACATGGCCTTCTTTTCTATATCTCAAAGAGTACTTAGAAAAAGGCTGGCAAGGTGCGCAACCAACTAAAGCGCGAATACCGTCTTCAGGATATAACGCAAGCAGTTGTTCTGCTGTAACATTGGTAACATCTTCATGGATAAAGCGTGAGTTGTTATTCTCTTCATATGCGAATTGACAAGTCGCATCAATATCTATTCCAGCGACCACATTAAGCCCAGCTAATTCTAAGCCCTTGGTCAAGCCGCCAATCCCACAAAACAAATCTACTACTACACAAGGCATGATGAGTCGCCTCCTTTCTACTTATTGTTTGTAAGCTCGGAACAGTCAACAAACAGCAAGTATGTGTCAATTCCAAGTGCGTCGGCAATCTTTTGAATATTATCAAGAGAAATACTTCGTTTACCGCATTCAATTGCGCTTATATAGGTTCGATGCAACCCGGCTTTTTCGGCGAAATCTTCTTGCGATAGTCCTAACCGGTTGCGGTATTTTTTTAAATTTGACGAAAAGACTCTTATAACATCCATATAAATCACCACACTATATTTTACCTCAGTGAATACAATGAGTCAACATACAATGAGTAACAATTGTGAAAGTGATAGCATGCTATATCAATCATAATCTTAGTATTAGCAGAGTAATAAAGTACATAAAACAGGTATGGGCACACCCTCTCTGTTTCACTGGCCAGATGTGCTTATATGTATTTATATGTATTTACTATTTCGGGATCAAAACCTCTTGTTTTACGCCACCCGGTTAATCTTCTTTACCTTGGACTGTATGCATTGCTCATACTCCAGTCCGTTTTTAAAAATCACCAGCAACCTGTCGGTGCCGATGACCTTGATGGTATCGATTAGCTGGCGGACGAGGCTGTCGTTGTACTCGATCACTTCCTCCGGCTCGGCCTCCAGCGTATCGGTCATTTCGGCGAGCTTGAGATCGACGCTTTTTTCAGCGGCACATGCTTCACGGTATTGTTTCAGACGCTCATGGATCGCCTTGATTTCGTTGGACATGGCCTTCAGTCGATCCACGTTGTCACTCACGGTGCCGCTGTCGGTGCTTTCGGCGACCAGTTCCATCGTCGCGGTTTTGAGTTCTTCAATGCGGCTCTCCATCTCAGTGACATTCAGAAAACCGCTTTTTTCCTCCCGCAGCGTCCGCTCCACATGTGACATAAAATACGGAATCATCTCATGTCGGCTCTTGCGGGTAGCGACGATGGCCTCTGCAATGGCGTCGTGGAGGCTTTCCTCATCCAGCGTCGCGGCATCCTTACAATACTTGACTCCATAATCGAGGCGGTTGCCACAGCGCCACACGACCTGCTTTTCGCTGTTCCGTTTTGTCCAGATCACCCGTCGGTAGGGGGTGAGGCAGTCGCCGCAAATCAGGATCTCGCTGAGCGCGTATAGGCTGCTGTATTTGCCTTGCTCGGTTATGGCGTTTTTTGCGGTTTTACGCTTGCTGCTTCGTCGGGCGCGCTCCTGCTGGACGCGCTCGTAAACCTCGCGGCTGACGATATCGCCGTCATATATTCTCTGACCATATCGGCTATAGGCGCTGTCCTGTGGTAGAGATCATCGGCTTCAGGTGTCCGCAGATCGCCGGGTGCAACGTACATTTGGCTTGTCGCTCCCACATGGCAG
>DATMYT010000712.1:0-2649 GCA_035560855.1 Negativicutes bacterium
CGTTTAACTTGGCTGCGGATATCGCACTTATTGATATTGACGAAAAAAAAGCCATCGGCGAGGCGCTGGACGCCAGCCACGGCACGCCATTCGCCAATAGTCCCAGCGTACATATTCACGCGGGAGGATTCGAGGAATGCAAGGAAGCGGATGTGATCATCATTGCCGCCGGTCCCAGTGTACTGCCGGGTGAAAACGTCGACCGACTGGTTCTCGCCGAACGCAATGTCAAAACAATACACGACGTGATGACTGCCATTGCAAAATATACCCATGATGCCGTCATTATCATGATTACAAATCCGCTCGATATCACGGCGTATTGTGCGCAAAATTTGTTTGGCTATCCCAAACACAAAATTTTTGGCACCGGAACCACACTGGAAACGGCGAGACTTAGACGGATTCTGGGCGACAAATATAAAGTAGATCCAAAAAATGTCCACGGCTATATGCTGGGCGAGCACGGCAACTCGGCGTTCCCGGCTTGGAGTCTGGTGAATATTGCCGGGATTCACAGCGATCAGCTGGATGCTTATTTTCAGCCGTCTAAGCCGCTGGAACGCGATAAAATCGGTGCGGAAGTGATCAACATCGCGTATGACGTGCTCAATTTCAAGGGCTGCACCAATTACGGCATTGCCATGGTAGCTTGCCGACTTACCAGAACTGTATTCTACGACGAAAATGCAGTTTTTCCCGTGTCGACAACGCTGGAAGGCGAATATGGGATAACAGATGTTTCCCTGAGTTTGCCTTGCATCATCAACGCAGGCGGCGTCAAAAGAAGACTGGAGGTTTCGCTGGCGGAAAGCGAAGTGGCGAAACTAAAACTATGTGCGGAGAATATTACCCGGGTGTTGAAATCGGTAGGAGTAAAGAAGTAAATGCGAATTGGAAAAAGCCATATTCAAAGGGTGTTTGTCTGTGTGACGGTCATTATGCTGCTGATGGCTGTCGGTTGCGGCGGGACGCAGGCGGACAAGAAAACGGCCACGTCTGATGCGCTCGCTCCGGCTGTTTTGACCATCGCCGATACGGCGGGAGACTGGGGCTTCCCTTCCCCTTTCCTCCACTATCAACGTGGGCCGGGGTATATTCGGATGAGCCTCTTGTTTGACACATTGGTGTGGAAAGATGCCAAGGGGTTCGTTTCTGCCTTGGCGGAGCGGTGGGAAGTGTCCGAAGATGGCTTGACGTACCGATTCTTTTTGCGTCAAAATGTGAAGTGGCATGATGGAAAACCCTTCACATCGGGCGATGTTGTTTTTACTTTCGCATATTTGAAGAAAAACGGGTATTCATGGGCGCCGACTCCGATGATCAGCAAGGTGGAGGCTGTAGGAGAGCGGGAAATCAAAATTTCGCTAACGAAGCCTTACGCGCCGTTTTTGGATAATGTCGCGGCGACGGTTCCCATCTTGCCTCAACATATCTGGCAAGAGGTGAAAGACCCGCATCAATTCATCCAACCGGCGGCGCTGATCGGAACCGGACCCTATCGACTCAGTGACTACAGTCGGGAGCAGGGCAGTTACCGTTATGCGGTGTTCGATGAATATTACGGTGAAAAAGCAAAGTTTAGCGAAATCCGTTTCGTAAAGATGTCACCGGAAACGGCGGTGGCCGCGCTTCGACAGAAACAGGTGGATATGATCCAAGCCCCGCCCGACATGGTGGAAAAACTGAAACAGGAAGGTTTTGCCGTTGCCGTAGGCAAACATGATTGGGTGGCGAAACTGCTCATCAATCACCGCAAACCGCCGTTTGACAATGCGGATTTTCG
Source organism: Negativicutes bacterium (assembly GCA_035560855.1). GTDB lineage: Bacteria > Bacillota > Negativicutes > UBA1444 > UBA1444 > UBA1444. Next base: position 1,787 of record DATMYT010000712.1, read on the forward strand.
ACAGGCATTGGCCTATGCGATTGACAGGAATGCTTTGGTGGACGTGACACTGCGTGGACATGGGCAGGCCGGTAATCCCGGCTTGCTGGCGAAGGATAGTCCCTGGTACAATCCGTCGCTTGCCCTGCCCTATGATCTGGACAAGTCGGCGGCGTTGCTGCGAAAACTCGGGTATGTTCGTTCCGGCGCTTTCTGGGAGAAAGGCGGACGGGTTCTGGAAGTGGAACTGCTGGTTTCGCCGGGAGGAATCGGTGTTCCCGGTTCCCCGCAGGAGCGCCAGGGTGAATTTATCAAGACTCAACTGGAAAAAGCGGGGATCATGGTACATATACGGGCCTTGGATGCGAAAGCGATCGACAGCCGCGCCGCCGAGTGGAATTTTGAGCTGGCGTTGACGGGGCATGGCGGGCTCGGCGGCGATCCGCAGGTGCTGGCGCGGATGATTACCGGCGACAGCTTTCTTAGTGCGCGTTGGAAATCCAATCAGGAATTGACGGAGTTGTTGGCGGCGCAGACTGAAGCGCTGGACCCGGAAAAACGCAAGCAATCGATCTTTCGGGTGCAAGAGCTTTATGCGGCGGATATGCCGGCGATTCCATTGTATTATCCAACCTGGTATTATGCTCATAATAGCCGTGTTCCGGTGTATTTTACTTTTCAGGGAATAGCCAACGGCATTCCCCAACCGTTCAATAAATTACAGTTTATAAAAGGAGGACAATGAGATGGAACAGTTTGAAATTCCGGCAGAATTAAAAGAGGTGGTCCGATTTCATGGACATGTTTGCCCAGGGCTGATCATCGGATACCGGGCAGCGATGTTGGCGACAAAAGTGCTGGACCTTCACCGGGACCAGGACGAG
>DATMYT010000713.1:0-2408 GCA_035560855.1 Negativicutes bacterium
GTCGGCATGTCCAATGTATTCACCGTGAACTCATAAAGCCCTATCAAAGTTTGCTGACTTCTTTGCAAACAAATTGCGATTCAAATAGTTATATATTAATCAGTGCCAAACAATTGAATTATGTATTCCAGGATAACTACCCACCATGGATTTCTATTTCAGAGCCAACTACACGTAATGTTTAATAGAACTTAGAGAAATAGTAATAAGGACAGATATCCTAATTGAATGACACCTCATGAAGTGGTAAAGTATAAAAGGATATGTAAATTCTTGAGATCAGAAAACTGAAGTGCCATCATTACCAAAATTTAAACAATTAGCAGCAACTTGCTGACACGTTTTGGTTCAAAAAGAATTCTGGCTTTAGCCTGACCTGTATGAAAAAATTCTGAGAATTCGGGGAAAAAGCGATGGGAGCGCCTCCGATAGATTGGTAAACTCAGAGCTGTAGATTTGATGCCTTCATAGAGGGCAACCCCACCTCATTAAACATATATCTAAACAGGACCCAAAGCAAAAGTATCTGGAGGATTAGTAGTTGAACATAGCTATACAAATAAAGGAAAAGCGCAAAAGTTTGGAGCTAACGCATAAGGATTTCGCGGACGCTCTGGGTCTTGGAATAAATGGTGATAATTTACTACGCAAATGGGAGAAAGGAGAGGCGACCCCTGCTGACAGCATACTAGATAGAATTCTGAATTTTGCTATTCCAACTTCGTTTGATCAAAGCATAGAAACACCATCATTCACTTTCATAGATCTCTTCGCAGGTATTGGCGGGTTAAGGCTGCCATTCCAAGAGCTGGGTGGAAAGTGTGTATTTACATCTGAGTGGGACAGGTTTGCTCAGAAAACATACCGCATAAATTATGGTGAAACACCAATGGGCGATATAACAAAGATCGAAATCAATACCATCCCTGCTTTTGATATTCTCCTTGCGGGTTTTCCGTGCCAGCCGTTTTCTCAGGCGGGACTAAAAAAAGGATTTGAAGATACCCGCGGAACGTTGTTTTTTGAAATAGAAAGGATCATCTCTGCAAAGAGGCCGAAAGCTTTCCTCCTAGAAAATGTCAAGCAACTTCGAGGCCACGACGGTGGTCGTACGCTATCAGTAATAGTTGAACACTTGAAAGCGTTAGACTATTCTGTTAACTACGACGTTCTTAAAGCCGCCAATTTTGGACTCCCTCAAAACAGGGAACGTATTTATATAGTAGGCTTTAATAAAGATCACTTCTGCATTAACGACAATTACGCCTTTGCATACCCCCGACCAGTAAAAAAACCTACTAAACTTGGTGATATCCTCGAATACGAACCAAATGAACGATATACAATAAGTGATAGATTATATGCAGGTCATTTGAGGCGTAGGAAAGAACATAAAGAGAGAGGCAATGGATTCGGATTTACTATCTTCACGCCTGAATCCGAGTATACGAACACAATTAGCGCCCGTTATTATAAGGATGGAAGTGAAATTCTTATTGAACAGAGAGGAAAAAATCCGCGAAAACTAACACCGCGAGAATGTGCACGGTTGCAAGGTTTTCCAGAGGATTTCATTATACCCGTCTCTGATACCCAAGCTTATAAACAGTTCGGCAACTCGGTGGCTGTGCCAGTAATCAGGGCAATTGCGATACAAATGTTGAAAGAAATGGAAAGTTTCAAGCTGCGGAGCTGTGACTGATATGGCTGATTTCTTGAACGCTGAGAAACGCAGCTGGAATATGTCAAGAATAAAAAGCAAGAATACGAAGATCGAACTTGCAGTTCGTAAATACCTTTTTGCCAAAGGGTATCGATATCGTCTACATGTAAGAAATTTGCCAGGGAAACCGGATATTGTACTCAAGAAATACAAAACTGTAATCTTTGTACATGGTTGTTTCTGGCACCGACACGCCGGATGCAGAGACGCGACAACTCCAAAAACCAGATTGGATTTCTGGGAAAACAAGTTTCAGGTTAACGCCAAAAACGATCGAAGGAACACAGAGTTGCTGGAACAAATGGGATGGCAGGTCATTATAGTTTGGGAATGTCAGATTAATGGCCGTTTCGAAGAAACCATGAGCACACTGATAAAACAGCTTGACCTGCGAGGCGTTTTGATATGACGATGAATCAAGAATTGGAGGCTAAAATGAAAGGCGGAAAATCTGATGTCAGGCTAAAAAGTTTGGGCATGCTTATTAAAACTACCTCAAGTCGATATTCTAATGAGTTTGTCTGGCAGGACGTTACTCTCACTGACGAGTTTCAGCGCTGTTATACGTCGCATCTAAACCGTGCAAGGTACGAAATTGAGTTTTTTACTTCAACCGCGGTAATTACTACGCCGCAGTCAAGGTGTATTTTTGTTCCTAACCAGTGGTTTGTAATTGCTTCATATG